>DTSC01000001.1:0-417 GCA_012965625.1 Flavobacteriales bacterium
CGGCAAATGATGGATAAAATATATTCCCACTTATCCCGGAACCACTAAAAATACCTCCAGTAGGCGTGCCCGCTAAGATAGCGGAACTATTGCTTGAACAATATGCTGAAGCCAATCCACTAAAGCTTACAATTGGAAGTGCAGTAACAGAAACCAACTGTATGCTGCTATCTGTACAGATATTACCATCTGTATAAGTATATTTTATAGAGTGTGTGCCAACACCTGCGATTGATGGATAAAATGTATTCCCACTTATTCCATTTCCAGAAAAGGTTCCACCCAGAGGTGTTCCTAATAAAACCTCTGGACCTACGTCAATACAATAGGTAGTATTTAAACCAGAAAAGGCAACTGTTGGCACTGAGTTTACGAGTACACTTTTTACCGAATCATTTGTACAGCCATTTCCATCAG
>DTSC01000001.1:427-6204 GCA_012965625.1 Flavobacteriales bacterium
TGGTAATGTTATGGGTCCCAAGACCGGCACTTGATGGGTCAAAAATATTGCCTGTTATTCCATTGCCAGAAAACACTCCACCAGATGGAATTCCAGTTAATATAACTGTGCTAATATCAACACAATACTCACTTGCCAAACCACTAAATGTAACGAGAGGCAAGGCATTAACTATTACTGATTGTGATTCTGCATTAGTACAGCCATTTCCATCTGTGTATGTATAGGTAATTGTATGAAAGCCAATTCCAGCCAAGTTTGGTGTAAATGAATTGCCTGAAATCCCAGAACCAGTAAAAATGCCACCTGCAGGAAATCCACTAAGGGCATAAGCAGAGCCATCATCCTCACAATAAGAAAAAGAAAGGCCTGTAAAGTTCACACTTGGTAATCCTATTACTGTAACAATCTGCGCATCTGTATTAACACATCCATTTCCGTCTGTATATGTATAGGTTATAATATTGGAACCAACCAAAGCCAGATTTGCAAAGAAATCATTACCGACAATTCCATTTCCCGAAAACACTCCACCAATTGGAGAACCAAGAAGGGGTTTTGGAACGGTATCACTTATACAATGCGGACCACCCAAGCCACTATAGCTAACTATAGGAAGATTCACAAAATCAACTGTTACAGTAGACGAATCAATACAAATACCGTTTATTTCTTTCCATTTAAAGACATAGGTTCCAATTGAAGATACTGTTACGGTTGCTCCAGCACTATTTGGACTAGGAGAAAATCCAGCCGTTCCAGGTCCAGACTGTAAAGTCCAGGTACCTATGCCCGTACTAGGTGTTGCTGAAAGTCCAAAATTCAATACACCACAAACGATACCTCCAGGTCCTGCATTTGAACTTGGTTGTTCGTAATAATTTATTATCACATCATCAAAAGCAGAACAAGATCCATTAGTTTCAGTCCACCTCAAAATATATGTTCCATAAGCAGAGGCTGTTGCAAAAGCTGTTGGGCTTGACGCATTAGGAAAATACGAAATGGTACCAGGTCCTGACTGCATTGTCCATAAGCCGGTGCCCACACTTGGAATTGCAGCCAAAATGTGAGTAAGTATACATTCATCGCTATTAGGTCCAGCAGAAGTAACGGGTTGCTCCTCATAAACAACGACAACATCACTAAAATCAGAACAAGTACCATTTACTTCAGACCATCGATAAGTATAGATTCCATAAGCATTTACCGTTACGGTAGCCGCAGGGCTATTTGCACTCGGCACAAAAGATGAAACTCCAGGACCAGTAATCTGTGTCCAGATTCCGGCACCAACGCTCGGGGTTGCACTAAAAGTAAAATTTAAATCACATTCTGTTGAACCAACTCCAGGATTTGCAATAGGTTGTTGGTAAAAATTAACTGTAATCTCACTAAAATCAATACAGGAGCCATTAGTTTCCGTCCAACGAAAAACATAGGTATCATAAAGAGAAACAGTAACTATTGCATTTGGGTCATTCGCATTGGGCGAAAACGAAGACGTTCCACTTCCTGACTGTTGGGTCCAAACACCTGACCCGATACTTGGAGTAGCGGCAAAGTTAAATGCCAAATCACATTTATCTCCACCAGTTCCAGCATTTGCAACAGGCATTGGAGAATCCGAAACAATTGTTATGCTACCACAACCCGGGGACCATAATCCTGATACAGTATTGTAAGCCCTTATATAATAAGTCCCACTAGGAATAGCAATAAATGTTGCCCCTGACCCTAATAACATGCTTGTACCACAAGAAGTTCCTTGCCAGTACCATACTACATTTGATGGTGAAGGTGGCGCACCGGTTCGGGTTATTGTCACATTCCCGCACTGGGGAGAATTGCTTGTTGGATTAGATGGTGAAGCCGGTGTCATCTGTTCACCTCTGATTATAACATCATCAACGACAAACCCAGGAAATCCACCTGTATTTGTATTGTCAAACCACCTAAAGCCAATAAATACCGTTGGATCATTATTAATACCTGCAGGAATCGACAAATTGTTTACCGCTGCTGTTACAGCCTGATTTACATATTGAGTACCAGAAACATCAGTCCATGTTAGTCCATCCACAGAATAAACCACCTTGCCATAATCAAAAGATGTTTGGCCTACACATTTCCAATTAAAAGTAATATCCAACAATTGATAACCAGACGAAGAAAACCCTTTATAAGCAATTCTATTTGAAGTGCCAAAATCCCGGTTATACTCACAATAAGTTGCATCACTACCAATGGACAAACTATACACTCCTGCAATAGCACAGGAATTATTTGTTGTGGTCCAAGGGCTTCCAGAACCTGATGTGTTCCACCCACAAATAGGAACAAGCCCCTCACCGCATGCATCAAAATTCTCCGTAAAAAGATTTGTAAATTGAGCAAACGCTGCAAGCGGAACCAAAAAGGTTGTGCTAATTAATAGCACTAAAATGTTGCGGTATGTCTTTAAAAAATAAATATCGAAAACGAATATATACTACATTAACAATAGGTCCTGTCATTCAGATAACAGGAATTCCTGTCTTGATCTTTTCACATTAAATCCCGTCTTTTTTATATAACGACGACCCCAATTTACGATAAATATAACTTTTTGTTACCTATTTTATGCTTTTTATATACAGACAATAAAAATGGCAGGCTACAAAATTGAATGGTATAAAAATTCAAGATTGGCATAATAATTCACTGGATTCATCTCCAATACAGTATTTTGCGCAGCCTTTTTAATTCTTTTACCAATCTGTCTATTTTTTTTTAACAATATAATCTTCTCAGACAGCTCTTTTATATTTCCTGATTCAACTGTCAATGAATCCAGATTATTTGTTGGAACTTCGTTCATCCCTGGTCCATTATAAGTTATTAAAGGCACTCCTTTTGCCATAGACTCCAGCTGAAC
Source organism: Flavobacteriales bacterium (assembly GCA_012965625.1). Lineage (GTDB taxonomy): Bacteria > Bacteroidota > Bacteroidia > NORP154 > NORP154 > UWMA-0041. The sequence continues at coordinate 3,345 of DTSC01000001.1, forward strand.
CAAAGGCAAGCCCTCCCATTTTGATGGCATAACACAACAATCAACAATAGAATAAAACTGTTTCATCTCCTCAATGAAACCAAGATATTGAACATGGCTTGAAAGCCCTAATTCTATTATTTGTTTTTTTAACGCTCTCTCATCCGGCCCTATTCCAGCGATTATAAATAATATTCCTGTTTCTGATTTTGTTGTTACTGTAATTTTTGCAGCTTTCAAGAAATCGGCCCAACCTTTCCGTTCAATTATTCTCCCAGCAAATCCAACCACAAAGGCATTTTGATTAATACCCGCTTTTTGTCTGTTTCTATATTTATCTGATAAGGCCTGGCTTTCTTCTAAAAAATCATGTTTAACACAATTGAATAAAACTGAAATTTTAGCTGGGTTAATTTTGGCCTTTTTTATTAATGTCTCTTTCATTGAGTGTGAACAAGCGATAAACAAATCAACCTTAGATTGAAAATGTTTTAGCAATAATGGAAGCAACCATCCTTTTTCATAAATATCCCCATGCTCATGATATACCAACCTAAGCTTAGGGAAAATTAACTTTAAAATAAACCCATTAACCTGAGACCTTGGCAAATGACAGTGAACTACATCAATATTCTTTTCAGAAACAATACGAAATAAGCGAAACAAAGGGAAAATGGACCACCGCGCAGATGAATGATAAATTTCTTTTTGGCAATATTTAACTTCAATAGTGGGTTTTGTTTTTCTCATCACAAACAAGTTCGTCATCCTATTTGAAGACTTGCATTCCAAAATGTTTTTTAACAGCATTTGGGCGCCACCAAGCCAAAGTGTATCAATAATGTGTAATACTTTTTTTGCTTTGGGGATAGAGGAAAACTCACGTTCATAAAGGGAGATGATATTTTGCCAATTGTATTTAGTATTAAACTTTTTTAAATAAATTTCTGGCACCTTGTAGCCCAATAAATGTTTCTGAATATAATAGGTGCTAATAGCATTACAAAGCGATACAGGGTTTTGCTCCTGAACAAAACCGCCATTTAGTTTATCCTCTATCAACTCTTCATTTCCACTAACTTTAGTAGTAATAACATAGACACCAAAAGATAGTGCTTCCATAATTGAAATAGACATTCCCTCGCTAATTGATGGTGCAATCATTAAATCAGCAGCTCTATACAGATGGCACATTTCATCATTTAAAACTTTGCCATGACAAACAACTTTTGAGCATAGCCCATTTTGTTTAATGAACTTTTCCATTTTAGTCCTTAACGGACCATCACCATAAAAATCCAGGCTAAAGTCAAGGTTTAAATCATTTAGGTTTTTAGCAGCTTTCAATAAGGTTATGGGGTCTTTTTGGGAAACTAAACGCCCAACAAATATTATCCTCAAACGGCTTCTTTTAGGCCAGGGTTTATTTACTTGACAATCTTCAATACCATTTGGTATTTTTATATTTTTAGTGTTATGCATTGGGCCCAAGAACCTATTGATGTTTTTTAACATTGAGTCAGACTGAACAAAGTTTTTTTCTGATTCAAGGCAAACTTTTTTTATTCTTCTATAGGCAATCAGATGTAATGGTCCTAAATGTATATATGGTTTTACCCATGGGATATCATGACCATGAGAAATTATAACAAAAGGAAGAGAATAGTTCTTTTTCAAAAAAAGTGCTACCTCCCCACCTGGCAAAGCAAAGTTTGCAATGCACAAATCAAAGACATTAGATTTCATGAATTCTGGCAAAAACTTTTTACATTCCTGAATCCATGATATCATTTCTACAGGATTTGATTTAAACAAGTTCCGTCTTTTTGATCTTAATCTTATAACTTTAACACCTTGCTCTTCATTATTTTCTTTAAGCTTTTTGAACCAGGTAGTTACAAGCACTACATTGTGGCCTTTTCGCACCAATCCATGAGCAATCGCTTTAGAAATTACTCCGCCACCGCCGCCTATGGGAGGATGTTCATAGTTTAGAATAAGAATCCTCATATTCGTTTTCGAAGTTCTCCTTGTCATTAATCACATATATTGGACGACCTTTAGTTTCGTTATAAATTTGCCCAACATATTCAGCCATAATCCAAACAAGGATAAAAAGGAAGCCGGTAAAAATAAAAGTAATTACACTCAACCATTTATATAAAGGGTATATCGTATCATAAATCAACATATCATAAGTGATGTAAGACAAGAACCCAAACCCCGCAAAAATTGTTACCAGGCCTATCACCAGACCAAGTCTTAAGGGAAGCAATGAAAAGTTTAAAATTCCCGCCATTCCTAACCTCACCATCTTCAACAAGCTAAAACCTGTATCACCAAATAATCTTTCAGGTCTTTTATAATCAATTATTTTATAACGATACCCAAGCCATGCGACCATTCCTCGCAGATACCTGCTTTTTTCTCTCATTCCTTTTAGCGAAGTCAATACTTTACGATCAATCAATCGGAAATCTCCAATATTTCCAGAAATCTCAATATCTGAAAATTTTTGTAAAATTTTATAATATAATATGGCAGAGTATTTTTTAAACAACTTGTCTTCCCGATGAGATCTTCTAGCGTAGACAACATCATATCCATCTTCCCACTTATTAATCAGTTCCGGCAATAATTCAGGAGGATCCTGCAAGTCACAATCCATCGTTATCAATGCCTTTCCTGAAGAATGATCCATTCCAGCAGTAATTGCAGCCTGTTGACCAAAGTTTCTTGTAAAATTAATGTACTTTACACCTAAGTCTTTAGCTGAAAGGTCTTTAAGAACCTCTAAGGATTGGTCATGGCTGCCATCATTTACAAAAACAAATTCCCTTGATCTATTTAGTTTAGCCAATACTTTTTTTACTCTTCTGTA
>DTSC01000002.1:0-301 GCA_012965625.1 Flavobacteriales bacterium
ATAAAGAAATAAGTTGGTACATTCAGCTTAGGAATGTTAAAGGGTATAATAATATTTTAATGAATATTGGGGCGTAGCCAAGCGGTAAGGCAACGGGTTTTGATCCCGTGATTCGTAGGTTCGATCCCTACCGCCCCAGCCATTAAAAATTGCCAAATTTTAGTCACAATACAACTGTATAGTTGCATTAATAGAGAAATGATTGAAACGTATAGTTATTTGAATATGTACCTGATAGTAGCGGGTTTATGGTTAGGCTTAAACTTACTAGGAATATTTTACTCAAAATTTATTTTAGTAA
>DTSC01000002.1:359-1651 GCA_012965625.1 Flavobacteriales bacterium
TGATCACAACTATAACGAAAGTTCCTTTAGAAATCATCTGCCTTTAATATTAACCAATCTACTTCTGATGGCTGTAATTTTTCCTGTAGGCTTATACCTTATGAGCGACTGGATACTGGTCGGTTACCAAAATATCTGGATTACTCTTTTGCAATTGTTTGGAGTTTTGTTGATAGATGATTTTTATTTTTATTGTTATCACAGGCTATTACATAAAAGCCCTTTTCTATTTAAGAAAATCCATAAAATCCATCATCGATCAACCAGCCCCCTTCCAGCGGATTACCTTTATGAACATCCGTTAGAATGGATGTTAGGTTTGTTAGGCCCCTTTATAGCTTTTCTTATTCTTGGTGGAGTATCATTTGCAACCATTTTTTTGTTGCTTATTATCAAGGTTTTGCACGAGTTGGATATCCACTCTGGAATTAAATCTTCAATATATCGATATATACCCTTTGTCGGAATTAATGAGCATCATTCTATGCACCACAAATATAGGGATGTTCACTTTGCCTCAGTTTTTTCTATCTGGGATTATATATTTCATCAGGCTCAACTTCTTCAACAACCCTTTGTATATTAGTGATTTCAGCAAGTTCCATTGAAACCATATTTATTTCATCCAATACCCCTAATTCGGATAGCCTTCCGGTATTAATGGAAGAAGTCCGCCTGACAGCGCCAAAAACTTCATATCCCTTAGTTAGAAGGAATTGGGAAAGATAAGCTCCATCTTGACCTGTTATACCTGTGATGAGGGCTCTTTTCGTCATGAATAATCCACAAAAATATTTAATATTGTCCTTTTTAATGTAATCTGAAGTTTATCGATAATTGTTATTGTTAAAATAATCAAACTATTGTTTTAAAATTTAGGGAGAAAATTATGAGTCTGATAGTTGGAAGAATCTTATCTCTATTGCCAGCAATATTTTTTTTAAGCAGGGCTTATGGTTGGATTACAAACCCTTCTGAGGCCGCTAAGGGTCTTGGAATGCCTTTATTGGAGGGTATAGGAAGAAGTACGCAAATTGGTGATTTCTCGGCTTTTTTTATTGGTGTTGGTCTATTTAGTTTATTGGGTGCTCTTACTAATAAGGTAACTTATGTTTATTGCGCTATAGTCATACTTCTCTCTGCAGCAATTATGAGAATCGTCGCCTGGCAGATTCATGAAGCAGAGCTTGCTTCTTTCTTTATTGGTGTTGAAATTGCAAGCGTAGTTATTCTTTTCATAAGCGCTTTACTTATAAGAAGCGGAATTTCAAAAAAGAACGAGATATCTGTGA
>DTSC01000003.1:0-3055 GCA_012965625.1 Flavobacteriales bacterium
CAAACAATCTATCAGGGATCCTCACCGTTCCAATAGCCTGGCTCTCATCCTCTACAAAAATTGGCTTGGTAATATCAAAATGCTGCCAAATCTCCCATATATTATTTTGAAATTGCTCTGTACTAGGTTGATTAGCCTGACCTAATGCCCCAAATGTCGATCCTTTATGATTTGCCAGGCCCTCCATATCCAGTACCTGGCATTTCCTTGTTTTAAGCTCTACTAATATATCAGTTTTGCCAGTTCCAGTCATTCCGCCGACAACCACTAATTTCCAAGGCAATTTAAAACTATTGTAAATGAGATTACGATATGATTTATAACCTCCTTTTATAAGGTCTACCTCAAGACCATTTTCAGATAAAAATTGAGCAAATTTTGCGCTTCTCATTCCGCCACGCCAGCAATACAATGTAACCTTCCCTGTTTTCGCCAGCTTTTGCACCTGCTCCAACAAGTCCTGCTGCTTGGGCCTTACCAGTTCCATCGCCAAGTCAGTTGCTTTACTTCTCCCTGCCTTCTTATATCTGATACCTACCTGAGCTCTCTCTTCATCATCAAATACAGGAATATGTAAGGCCCCTGGAATATGACCCTTCACAAATTCATTTGGCGACCGGACATCAACTAAAAGGCTACCTGCATCTGCCTTTAATACCCCAGTAATGTCAGTTTCATGGGTCATTTTTGTATGATAGAATAACTAAATTAATATATTAAATTTTTCTACGCGCAAAATTCAAAAAAAATTTATACTTTTGCATTCCCATTTATAAATGCTTTGGAAAAGAGGCATGGAAATGGGCTTAAAACTAGCCAATTAATCATCGCAATAACACCAAATACCAAATAAACATTATGAAAAAAATAACTACTCTATTTATCGCCTTAATTTGCATGCTCTTTTATTCAACATCGGATGCACAATTAACTTGCAATGAAACATTTACAGTTTCTGGTTTTGATGATGACCCTACAGTTTTACTAATCAATGCATCAAGTATTTCTTGTAATGGTCCTAATGCGATAATTAGCATGAAACTCAATAATTCAACAGGCAGTTTAACCTCTGGATTTTGTACAAATAATTTCAGTAGTTGGTATGGTTTTGATTTATCAGTTGATGGCGGACCAATAATTACAGGTTGTTCATTTGAATTTGACAATTACAATATTACTGGCTTTACATCCTTAACTATCACATCACATGATGATGATGTTTATCCAGATGCTGTAACCATAACCATTGATGTAGAAGTTACTTATGTTGCCCCCTCTTGTTTATCCCCAACTAATCTAACGGCAACAAATATAACCACCACCTCTGCAGATTTAGGGTGGACTGAAAATGGTTCGACTACTTTGTGGAGCATTGAATGGGATACAGTAGGGTTTGTTCAAGGAACAGGAACCATGGTATCTACAGCCACAAACCCACATAACTTAACAAGCCTTACCGCAAATACCACCTATGATTTTTATGTGCTAGCTGATTGTGGTGCTGATTCAAGTACATGGGCCGGGCCTTTTAACTTTACCACGCTTTGTAATGCTGTAAGTTCATTCCCATACATAGAAGATTTTGATGGTGCCTGGCCAAATTGCTGGACCATTGTAAACAAGGACAACGACAGCTATACCTGGACACAAAATGACACGTATATAACCCCTCATTCTGGAGCTTGGACAGCGCATGGAATGGGCAACCAGGATGATTACCTGATATCGCCACAGTTTGTTTTGTCTGCAGGCTTAGAACTTAAATGGTGGGATGTTGTTGAGAGCGCCACGTACAATAATACCTATGATGTATTATTGTCTACAACAACATCTGATACTGCAGCCTTTACAGTAAATCTGGGCACCTATGACTGCACCAACACATCATGGGCGGAATATACAATAGACCTATCTGCGTACAGTGGTCAAAGTGTGTATATTGCATTCCATCAAACATATTCTGCTTCTTCATTTTGGGGATTTGGAATAGATGATGTTTCAGTTAGTGAAATCCCTGCCTGTTTGGCCCCTTCTTCTTTATCCGCATCCAACATTACCACTACTGCTGCTGATTTAGGCTGGACAGAAAATGGATCGGCTACTACCTGGAACATTGAATGGGGTATTACCGGCTTTACTCCAGGAACAGGCACAGGCACAGGTACAAACCCACATAACCTAACGGGACTTACGGCAAATACTTCCTATGATTTTTATGTTCAGGCTGATTGTGGTGCTGACTCAAGTGTATGGGCCGGGCCTTATAGTTTTATAACACCTTGTAGTTCAATTAATGCTTTCCCATTTACTGAGAGCTTTGAGGACACCTCCTTAACGCGTTCATGCTGGTCAAATATTCAAGAAGTGGGAACTGCTGACTGGACTTTCAATACTGGTTCAAGTGGTGGCTCTGTAGCCACTGCTTTTAGTGGTACAAAGAATGCGGTTTTTGTAAGTGCGAATGGAACGAACTCCCCAATTACAAAATTAGTTTCTCCGGTGCTTGACCTTACTGCCCTGATTCAACCTAGATTATCTTTCTATTATGCTCAAGAATACTGGTCTCCTACCCAGAACTACACCCGGGTTTTATATAGAACTTCAGGGATAGGTCCATGGACGGAAATATGGGCAGATTCAGGTTCAGTTACTAGCTGGACGCAAGCAATTATATTATTGCCTAACCCTTCAGCTACCTACCAAATTGCTTTTGAAGGAATAAATAACTGGGGACGGGCAAATGTTGTTGATGAGGTTATAATAGAAGAAGCTCCTTCTTGCTTAGCACCATCCGCATTAACAGATTCGAACTTAACCACAACCTCAGTAGATATATATTGGACTGAAAATGGTTCAGCTACGACTTGGAACCTTGAATGGGATACCGTTGGATTTGTTCAAGGAACAGGAACCATGGTATCTACAGGAACAAACCCATATAGCTTAACAGGCCTTATCGAAAACACCTCCTATGATTTTTATGTGCAGGCAGATTGCGGTGCTGACTCCAGTGCAGTAGTTGGGCCCATTTCCATGCCTCTTTTCCAAAGCATTT
>DTSC01000003.1:3065-6167 GCA_012965625.1 Flavobacteriales bacterium
CTCTGCGGACCAATAAGCTCATTCCCCTATTTTATGGATTTTGAAATTGGTGCTCCCTGTTGGGCAGCGGACAATGGCGGAGACCCAAATACATGGCAATTATGGTCAGGAGCTGGAGATCACACCACTGGATCCGGTATTTGTGCAGGTATTCTTTATTCCTCTAATGCCCATGACGACCACTTTATTAGTCCTGGCATACCTGTTACCATTGGTACGTCTGAGCGATATGCTTTTTGGGCTAAAAATGGTTTGGCAAGCTATCCTGACCTGTGTAATGTGTTGGTATCTACTACAGGTACAGCACCTGCAGATTTTACAGATACTTTAGCTGCATCGCTTTTAGCTCCGGACGTATGGACCGAATATATCTATGATTTATCGGTATATGATGGAGACACCATTTATGTATCTATTCATGCCATATCAGCAGACCAATATTACTTGTTTGTTGACGATGTTATGATAGATGCTTATCCAGTTTGTACGGACCCATCAGCATTGGCTACAACAATCCTGACTTCAACCTCAGCAGATCTATCATGGACAGAAAACGGCACAGCCACTTTATGGAATGTAGAATGGGATACTGCCGGATTTGTTCAAGGAACTGGAACCTTGGATACAACAAGTTCTTACCCATTCAGCATTAGTGGACTTGTTCCGAATACGACTTATGAATTTTATGTACAAGCCAATTGTGGTGCTGACTCTAGTGCATGGGCTGGCCCTTATAGTTTTACTACCCCTTCTGATGCAGTGTATATAAACGAAATTCATTATGACAATGCATCAACAGATTCTTTAGAAGGCATTGAGATTGCAGGCCCTGCTGGTACAGACCTGGCATGCTATCAGCTGGTTTTATATAATGGCAATAATGGAACAGCATATAACACTACGTCATTATCTGGAATAATTCCGGATCAGCAATGCGGTTTTGGAACCATCTGGTTTCCTATTACTGGTGTTCAAAACGGAGCACCTGATGGAATCGTTCTATACGATACCTGCTCCATGGCTATCATTCAATTTCTAAGTTATGAAGGAAGCTTCACTGCTGTTGAACTACCAGCAACTGGACTTACTTCAACAGATATCGGGGTCTCTGAAACAGGATCTGCAACTGGTGAATCTTTACAGCTGGTAGGAAATGGAGCTGTTTATTCGGACTTTACTTGGGCTCCCTCAAGTGCCAGTACCTATAACCTTGTTAATACCAATCAGGGTTATTGTCCTTCGGACGGTGGCATTTTGGCTATTACACAGCCAATCTCTGGATGTTCGCTCTCAGATTCAGAAAGCGTAACGGTGCAAATTATCAATTACAGTTTGAATACCACGATTTATTCAACTGATGTATCTTATTCAGTAAATGGAGGCATTCCGGTATCGGAAACGGTTTCATCTTCTATTTTACCGGGTGACACCTTAACATATACCTTTATGAGTGCTGCCGACCTTTCTGTACCAGGTACATTCTCCATTAATGCATGGGTAACACTCGCAGGAGATACAAATGCGGTGAACGATAGTTTAATTGCATATGTCGTTGTGAACTATCCATTACCCACTATTGATGCAGGATTAGATGCTACTATCTGTAAAGGGACAAGTGCTACATTAACTGCTACTGGCGGCTTTAGTTATAGCTGGGACAATGGAGTTAGTGATGGGGTTCCTTTTACACCGGACTCAACCACTACATACACTGTTACAGGAACTGACACTAATGGCTGTCAGGGAACTGCGACCGTTACAATAACGGTGGATGCATCACCTATAGTTGATGCAGGTGCGGACACCACAATTTGTAATGGAGCAAGTGTTACATTAAGTGGTTCAGGAGCTAGTACCTATACATGGGACAATGGAGTTACTGACGGAGTCGCTTTCATGCCAAGCACTACAACAATGTATACGGTTACCGGATCTGATACCAGTGCATGCCAGGGGATGGATTCTGTAACAGTTACAGTGAATGCATTACCTACGGTTGACGCTGGGGCAGATGTTTCTGTATGTGATGGTAACAGTGTAACATTAAGTGGTTCTGGGGCAAGCACCTATGCCTGGAACAATGGAATTAGTGATGGGGTTGCCTTCACTCCAAGTGTAAATGATACATATATAGTTACAGGAACAGATGTGAACGGATGTCAAGGGACAGATTCTGTAGACGTAAAAGTTAATTCTAATCCGGTATCTGGATTTACCTATACAAGTAATGGACTTGATGTATCTTTTACCAATTCATCCAGTGGGGCTGCTACTTATTATTGGGATTTCAATGATGGATTTACCGGAACTGATACAGATCCCACCCATACCTATTCAAGTGCAGGGACATATAGTGTTTGCCTAGTTGTAATAAGTGCAGATAATTGCTCCGACACTTTGTGTAAAGATGTTGCAGTAACTACAACTGGAATAGCTGGTCATCAATTGTTTGACAACACCTATATTTATCCAAACCCATCTGATGGTAAAGTAACTTTACAGATTGAAGGAATAAAAGAAAATACAGTAACCATCACCATAAAGAATATGATGGGGCAAGTTATTCTTGAGGAGCTCTTTACTGATCTTCCTATTATGTTTAAAAAGGAATTGGATCTTAATATGGCACCTATTGGTGTTTACTTCCTGTCAATTGAAACAGATACCCAGCGGGCAACACAGAAGCTAGTGATTGAATAATTATTGAAACATTTTAAAAAAGCCACCTGAATTCAGGTGGCTTTTTTTTTGTTTATCAATGTAGCCTAATCTGCTAAAAAAAAATTCATGCCTTTTTTAATAAGTTCTAAAAATCAATATAAGCAATTAAAATATTTACTTAGATTTGTTTTAAGAACTCAATAAGAGTAAAAACGATAATCTTAAACCCATTATAAAAATGAAAAAAATCCTGACTGTAATTATTGCAATTCTTGTTCTTGTTGTACTAATAGGTTTTATTCTTCCGGAAAAGGTTAAGATAGAAAGAAGCACTGATATCAATACTTCTGCTGATACGGTTTTTCAACAGGTTAACAACATAAAGGCCTGGGAAGCTTGGGGCCCATGGTTTGAAAAAGACCCTGATATGGGCTCGGTATA
>DTSC01000004.1 GCA_012965625.1 Flavobacteriales bacterium
ATGGTTAAAATACCAACTTTCGTTTTCAATAATCTTCCAAATTCCAAATTTGGCACTTTTCTTGATTGTTTTCTCTAGTATAACAGACACGTTTCAGATAATACATATTTTGAAATGCGAAAATAAAAATTTATATATTTGTATGCATATTTAATTTCTTGCGATTTAGAAATACTGGTATAATGAACATTAATAATTAAACAATGAGCACTTTGCAAAACATTCATTCCATAAAGCATATTCTCGCTTTCATAATACTATTATATACAACACAATTATTTGCTCAGCATGAAGGCCTCTATCCGATTTCTGACAATAGAAAATATGGATTTGTAGACCATCAGGGAAAAGTTGTGATTGAACCCACTTATGATTATGCTTCAGTATTCTCAGAAGGATTGGCACATATCAAAACAGAAGGAAAAAGAGGGTTTATTGATAATTCCGGAAAGTATATTGTAGAACCTAAATATGATAAGATTCGAGATTTTTCTGAAGGAATGGCAGCAGTTAAAAAAGAAGGATTGTGGGGTTTTATTGACAAAACAGGGAAGGTTGTTATTGAACATCAATTTGATTACGCATATAGCTTTAATAGTGGTTTAGCCAGAATACAGCAAGGAGAACAGCTGGGCTATATTAATAAAACAGGAGCAATTGTGATCAAACCACAATTTGATGCTGCATATGATTTTAATGAAGGTTTAGCAAGAGTTAAGCAAGGGGATTTTAAAACCGGCAAATGGGGTTATATAGACAACACTGGGAAATTAGTCCTTGGATACCGATTTGATGATTGTTTTGATTTCTATGAAGGTCTTGCTAATGTTCGTATTGGCAGTGAGCAAACAGGGAAATGGGGTTTTATTGATATGGAAGGGAATTTTGTTATAGAACCAATGTTTGATAGGGCATTTACCTTCAGGGATGGATTAGCACTTATAAGAGTTGGTTCCTATAAAACTGGCATGTATGGCTATATTGACAAAAAAGGTGAGATTGGAATTAATCCGCAATTTTATGGGGCACACCACTTTTCAGAAGGATTGGCATGTGTAAAAGATAGCAAGGAAGGAAAGTGGGGATATGTAAATACAAAGGGTGAGGTAGTAATTGGATACTTATATGATATTCCTGCTGATTTTGCTGGTGGCCTGGCTAAGGTAAGAGTGGGAAATTATAAATCAGGTACAAACGGTTACATAGACAAAACAGGAAAATGGGTTTGGCAAGGAGGCATGTAAGCTTTTTTGTTGCTGTTGCCCTTCATGCTCATTTTCAACATTTTAATACCAATTATTAAGGTTTCTTAGTAGTTGGTATTTTTTATTTATATGCTTACCTTTGCACCCCTAAACAAATTAGGTAAAGAGAAAAAACAATCTTATTGATATGACAAACACAACTGTGGAACAAACTCAAAAGTATAAAGTAAAAGACATTTCCCTGGCAAGCTGGGGAAGAAAAGAAATCACTCTGGCTGAAGCAGAAATGCCCGGCCTTATGGCTTTAAGAAAAGAATACGGAAACGAAAAACCCCTGAAAGGTGCTAGGATTGCTGGCTGCCTGCACATGACCATCCAAACAGCTGTCCTTATTGAAACTCTGATTGAGCTAGGAGCTGAAGTCACTTGGTCTTCATGCAATATCTTTTCTACTCAGGATCATGCAGCAGCAGCTATTGCTGAAGCAGGAATTTCCGTATATGCATGGAAAGGTATGACCGAAGAAGAATTTGAATGGTGCATTGAGCAAACTTTGTTCTTTGGTGATGATCAAAAACCTTTAAATATGATCTTGGATGATGGTGGTGATCTAACAAATATGGTTTTAGACCAATTCCCAGAGCTTGTAAAAGATATTAAAGGCTTGTCAGAAGAAACTACAACAGGAGTGCATAGACTTTATGAACGCATGGAAAAGGGAACACTGCCTATTCCTGCAATTAATGTAAACGACTCTGTAACAAAATCAAAATTTGATAATAAGTATGGCTGTAAAGAGTCTCTAGTTGATGCAATTAGAAGAGCCACGGACCTGATGCTTGCTGGCAAAGTTGCAGTTGTAGCTGGGTATGGTGATGTAGGAAAAGGATCAGCGGCCTCTTTAAGTGGTGCAGGCGTTCGAGTTATCGTCACGGAAATTGATCCAATTTGTGCATTGCAAGCAGCAATGGATGGATACGAGGTTAGAAAAATGATTGATGCAGCTCCTCGGGCCAACATTCTTGTAACAGCAACAGGAAACAAAGACATTGTCAATGCCGAAGTGTTTAAAGCATTGAATGACAAAACAATTGTGTGTAATATTGGTCATTTTGACAATGAAATTGATATGGCTTGGCTAAATGATAACTATGGCAATACAAAAGACATTATCAAACCCCAAGTTGACAAATACACTATTGATGGAAATGAAATAATTGTCCTTGCCGAAGGTCGCTTAGTTAATCTTGGATGTGCAACAGGCCATCCTTCCTTCGTAATGTCTAATTCATTTACCAATCAGACCTTAGCACAATTAGAATTGTGGACCAATTCTAAGGAATACAAGAATGAAGTTTATACCTTGCCTAAGTATTTAGATGAAAAAGTGGCAAGGCTCCACTTAGAAAAAATTGGTGTAGACTTAGAAGAATTATCAGAGGACCAAGCCAGCTATATAAACGTTCCTGTACAAGGCCCGTATAAACCTGATTATTACAGGTATTAGAACCCCTGTTTTCCTGCAGATAAAACAAAGACCATCCGGATAATCTCTTTTTTAATTATAAACAAAGAGATTGTTTCCATCAAAAGAGGTTTGATATAGCTTAAGTGATACTGAGGCTGGTCCATCGATCACTGAACCATCTGTTAAAAGAAATTGCGAACCACAACAAAGATCTTCGGCAATTATTCCAGACTGATCTACTTCAACGATTGCGCAACTTTCTGAAGGCTCGTAGGTACAATGCCGGTCATAAGCCATGAACTCGTCTATGGAATAACGATATACAATGATTCCCCTTGAACCTCCGGTAAGATAGATCCAGCCCCCAACTGCATTCAAATCATTATAGGATGGGTCTGTTGTTGATATTACAATATTTACACTTACATTAGGCACTGCATCATCATCCTTTTTACACGAAGTCAAGGACAACACCCAGATAGATGTTAAAAATAATAAGCCGATTGTAACAGGTTGTTTCAACATAATATCTGTAAATTCGTTAAAAGAATACGGCTATGTGTACTAATTTAAAAAACGAAGTTACCGATAATTTGTTTCAAAATATATGAGAGCTTCAATCAGGATAATTTTATTTGCAATATATTTATTCACTACGTTTCAGATTGCAGCTCAACCTCCCAAAAGCTACCAAAAGTTCATAAAGAAGAAGGAAAAGGAACAAAAAGGCAGTGATGATCTCCTTCAAAACCAGGAAAACTCTGCAAAGGAGCTAAAAAAGTTTGATGATAAACTTACAGCCCTAGATAAGAAAAAAAAAGATGCTGAGGCCTCAGGAGATCAGGTGGAAATAGACAAAATAGATCAAAAAATCAGATCAGTAAAGGGAGAAAAGTCTTTTGTCCAGAATAAAATAGAAGCCAAGATGGTTAAAAAATACCATAAAATGCAAGACAAAGAAGTGCGAAAAAGGATGAAAAAAAGCAAAAAAAAATCAAGTAGAATCAACAGCAACAAAAGAGAGCCCTTCTTTACACGAATGTTTAGAAAATAAACGAGTGCAATAAAACAAGGGCTCCTTTTACATGGAATTTTAAACCCCAATGACTGTATTCCCAATGCCTATTTGAATAGTTCGCATTTTAACAGACATATATGACGACTAAAAAAACTGCATGTTTTATTGTACTTGTCTCCGGTTGGGTTTTTCTAATGGGGCAATCCGCCCATGCACAATCCTGCCATTTCAAGAATTACTCCGTTGAAGACGGACTGCATTTCATATTTGTCAGTGCTCTTTACCAGGATTCATCTGGCTATCTATGGGCAGGAGGTTATGGTGGCCTAAGCAAATTTGACGGAATGGCATTTACTCATTATGGGGCAAAAAAAAACCTGGTTAATCATGACGTTCAATCAATCTCAGGAGACCAAAATGGAAATTTGTGGATTGGAACCGCAAATGGTTTAAGCAGTCTGAAAAATGATGTTGTGACCAACTATTCTTCTGAAAATGGCCTTTTAAGCAACCAAATCAATGTGGTGCTTTCTGCGGAAAATGAAATGGTATGGATCGGCACCTCTAAAGGACTAAACTATTTTGATGGGGTGGATTTTAAAGAAGTTCCTAAATCCAAGGAAACAATAGCCATGAACATTACCGCTCTTGCTAAAGACCAGAATGAAAGGCTATGGGTAGGTACGGAGAATGGTTTATTTATGTATCAAAAAGACAAAAAGACTCAGCTAAAGAAAATACATTCCCCTGATAATATTAGCATAAGAACAATTTACGCTGACAAAAACAATAATGTTTGGCTAGGGGGTAAAAATGGATTATATAAACTGGAACTTATCAATGGTGAGTTTGAAACAACCTCGTACAATGATATAGAGGCGCTACACAAAAAAGAAATTTCTTCAATAACTGAAGACCAATTGGGAACATTATGGATAGGAACAACAAGTGGACTCTATAGTTATAATGGACAGCATTTTGAATATTATAAGATCGCCAGCGAATCTAACAGCGATATAATAGGATGTTTATTCATCGACATAGAAGAAAACTTGTGGATAGGAACCTACTCTGGCCTCTACAGATACCGCGGGAATTCCTTCATAAATTACTCCGACATAGATGGCCTGAACAGCAATTTTATCTTCCCTATTATAAGAGATAAACGTGGATCTCTCTGGATTGGCACCAATGAAAATGGATTGAATCGTTTCAATGGAAAAACTTTTGAATCTATTACAACAGAAAATGGTTTGGCCAGCAATGGTATTAATGCAGCACTTGAAGACAAGAGAGGAAACATATGGATAGGAACAGACAAAGGATTAACAAAAGCAATGGTTGATGACATCACAGGAAAAATCGTATTTACCAATTATACCACCAAGGTTGGCCTGATAAGTGATTCTATAAGCGCAATCCTGGAATCTAGAGATGGGTCCTTATATTTTGGCGGACGAGGAGGATTTACAATATTTAAAGACAATCGTTTTGAGAACTATTACTTGCCGGAAAAAGCCAAAGACTTTGATATTTGGTCAATGATTGAATCAAAAGATGGAAAAATCTGGATGGGTTCCTATAAAGGTGGCCTGTTTAGCTTTAATGGCAAGATAGTTACAGATGAAAAAGAAAGAATAGGACTTAAATCAGATGTTTGTCTTGCCCTCGCAACAGATGAAAAAGGAAATATCTGGATAGGAACATTTGAAGGTGTTTTCATGTACAATGGAATGGAATTAATCGCCTTCAACGAGAATCATGGCCTGAGCTCTAACCTGATTTATGTAATGACCATTGATGACAACAAGGAGTATCTATGGATCGGAACCAATCAAGGGCTTAATAAATTAAAATTAAAGCCGTTTTATGAATCCGGGCAAAAAATAATTGAACATTATGGAAAAGAAGAAGGGTTTGTTGGTGTAGAATGTAATAGCAATGGCATATTTAAAGATAAGGATAGCTCTATCTGGTTTGGAACCATAAACGGCCTAACCCATTATGTCCCTAGTGATTACAAGGAAAATGAACAGGAGTCCAGAACTAATATTATCAGAAAAAAGATTTTTTATAACGATACTATTATACCTGAGGGAACTAAGCTTCCCTATAACATGAACCACCTTTCCTTTGATTTTGTTGGCATCTGCTTAAGCAATCCGCAAAAAGTTAAATACAAATACAAACTGGAAGGCTATGACGATATATGGTCCCCTGCTACCAAAAATCAAAATGCAACTTATGCCAGCCTTCCTCCAGGCAATTATGTTTTTAAGGTAAAAAGCTGCAATAACGAATCCAAATGGAACAAGTTGCCAACAACCTTCTCCTTTAGCATTGCTACCCCCTTTTGGAAAACATGGTGGTTCCGGCTATTGGTTGTTCTTTCAAGCCTCGTAATGATTTCCCTGGCATTTTACCAAAGGATCAAAAATATCAATAAAAAGAATTTCCTTAAC
>DTSC01000005.1 GCA_012965625.1 Flavobacteriales bacterium
GCTAGATTTTACTGTTGGAAAAGCTCGTAGGGATATGAGGAGCTTGAACTGGGATAAAATTCAAGGAAGTGAGGCGGCGTTATCAGATATTTATGCTATATTGAAGCGTAATGCATTTAGTGCGTCATCAGGCTTGACCACATGGATTGTTGATCCAAGTGATACGGATAATTTTTCTACTGGGCCAGGCACTGGAGTTATCGAGCTTACTCTTTTTAACTCTTTTAGCACATCTTGTCAGTGCGATTCTCCATCACCAAATAGAACTAGTTTTTCAATAATCGATCCATATGGCATGTTAACTGTTACAGAGCATGATGTAGAGCTTGCTATAAGTGAGGCAATAAGCGGAACAACAAATTTGCTTGCATCAATAGCTGGTGATAATAATAATTCAAATATGCCATTAATTGATGGATCGACTGTGGCATCTGCAGCCTTAGAGCTGATGGGTCTTGGAAGCATGGATGATTCTTTGGATATTGATTATGTCAGAGATAGGCTTAGGGTATTTTACATGGGTAAGCCATTTATAAATGCTGCAGATGCAGTAAGTATTTTTATAAAAGGCAATAGAAAGGTTAGTGATTATTCTGATTCTGGAAACTCTACGAATTCTTTAAACCTTTTGGATGATGAGCAAAATTCTATTGACGAAATTATACTAGAAGCAGAAAGAAAGCTATATACCAAAGGAAATATGGATCTTGATACTTATATTTCTATTAGAGACCATTCGGCATTAATGATGACATGTGTATTCTCTGGATTAGTTCAGAATACGTCTCAAAGTTACTCTAGTGGGTTTCATAATTTAACAGTTAATTGTGCAGATAATATGGAATGGCTAAATTGGTCTAGAGTTATAAATCAGCCAGCACTACAAGACCCGCAAGGAATTCTTGAAGATCCAGTAACTCCATATAATATAAAGACAGATCCGTCTGGGAGCCCAACAATGGGCGGTGAAGCTCCAGAGTTATTATTTGAAAATAAGATGCTTATAAAGTCTGGTCTGCTATCGTATGATTCTGGGATTCTTGCTGGGCAGATAGCGAATGAGGGGACGCTGCTTCAGGGCCAATATAATCTTGGTGGGTCGTTATATGGTGCCAAAATCATTCAGTCACCACAAGGCTTTGTTTATAGGTGGAAGCGTGGAATTATAACTGCAACGGCAGGATTGCAAACTGATTCACCACTTTTTAATGATTGGAATAGTTGGAAGCAATATCAGGAAGCTTATGGGGTGCCGATTGGTGCAGATGTTTTTAACAATATTGATGTAGCAAATGTTTTAAGCATGCTTATAGTTGGGCAGCCGTATAATCCAGAATCTTTTGTGCAGCAGGCGTATGAGGTTCAGGGCATTAGCGGAACAAGCACTTCCAGCCTAAGCTCGTTAGATCCGTTATTTTCAGTTTTAAACGCTACAAGAAAGCAAAATGATAAGTTTGGTTCCTTTAAGCCATATAGGCTAATAACAATGAGCACATCTAGTCTTGAGAAGTTGGCAAACAATAGCTTATTAAAGGCGCAGACAAATCAGAAAATTCTTAGCCTACAAAAACGTAAGGCAGAAATAAGAAGTCTTATATATAAGCTTACGCCTGGTTCTGGTGGTACGCTAAACTCT
>DTSC01000006.1 GCA_012965625.1 Flavobacteriales bacterium
TAAGCTCCAATGTGGGAATTGAGGAAGCAGCTACAACCAACAGCTTACTCATCTACCCCAACCCCTTCAACCAAAGCTCCATGGTAGTATTTAGCAACGAGGAGCAGGCATCCTATGAGCTGGTGATCTGCGATGTGCTGGGCAATAAGGTGCGAATAGTGGAGGGCATCACTTCCAACGAAGTTCTTGTTGAAAAAGGCAATCTAACCCCAGGGGTGTATTTCATTTCGCTGCATGGGCTTGGCAAAGCAATGCGCGGTAAGCTGATGGTGGAGTAGTGGTGGATTTTGTTGATTATGCCTATTCCCAAATATCATTTCAGGCATAGGGTTACCGTCCTTTTATATTAAATGTTTTTTCCCTATATTCGTCTGTTTATTTTGCATAACCCTTAAACTACAAGTACAAATTATAATCTCTATCATGATAAAAATTCGATATACATCCCTATTATGCACGCTGGTTCTTTTTATGGGAATTCATGTTAATGCCCAAACTATTGTGAGTACAAACCCTGCCAACAAGAATGTGGTATTGGAAGAATTTA
Source organism: Flavobacteriales bacterium (assembly GCA_012965625.1). Lineage (GTDB taxonomy): Bacteria > Bacteroidota > Bacteroidia > NORP154 > NORP154 > UWMA-0041. The sequence goes on from DTSC01000006.1 coordinate 548, forward strand.
CTGGTATTTATTGTACCTATTGTCCGGACGGACATAAAATAGCCCAGCAGATTAAAGATGCTAACCCAAGCAGGGTCGTCTTGGTAAATATTCACACAGGAGGATATGCTGCTCCTAGTGGAAGTGACCCTGATTTCCGGACCAACTATGGATCTGCTATTGCAGGACAGGCTAATTTAGCTGGATACCCAGCAGGGACAGTAAACAGACATCAGTTTTCAATGACACAAAATGGAGGGACCGCCATGTCTAGAGGTGATTGGGGAACTGCAGCTAACCAGGAATTTGCTGTTAGCTCACCCGTTAATGTGGCTGCCACAGCTACATGGGATGTTGGCGCAAATCAGATAAGTATTTATGTGGAGGCCTATTACACGGCTAACTCAAGCGCTTCTGCAAATAGCTTAAATGTTGCCATTTTGGAAAGTAATGTGCCTGGCCCACAGACCGGTGGAACCACCTATAATCCCACAAATTTTGACAGTGAAGGCAACTATCTCCATCAGCATATGCTCAGAGATTTTGTCACGGGGCAGTGGGGTGTAAGTGTTTCTCCTACGACCACAGGATCATTTTACAGCAATACATTTACATATCCAATTCCTGCAAACTATAATGGCATTGTACCTGAATTATCGGAAATTACTGTTGCAGTCTATATGGCTGAAGGTCAGCAAGAGGTATTAACCGGCGTTGAAGTTCCGTTAACGGCAACAAATATTCCGACTCAAAATAATTCTGCATTGATTGACGTTGAGGATCTTGGTTCATATTGTGGTACTTCAGCAAGCCCTACCATTACTATAAGAAATATGGGAAGCAGCACCTTGACAAGCTTGGATATCAATTATGATATTAATGGAGGTGGAAGCGGCCTATACCAATGGACGGGAAGCTTAAATTTTTATGAGAAGGAGGATGTAACATTACCATTAATTGCCTATACTCCCATGGGAACAAATACAATTAATGTTTCTACCTCTAACCCTAATGGGGTTGTTGATAATGATCTTTCCAATGATTTGGGATCCTCATCATTTGCTGATGCACCTGAGGCAACCAGCACAACAGTATATTTTGAATTAAA
>DTSC01000007.1 GCA_012965625.1 Flavobacteriales bacterium
TCCTCCCTAATAAGCTGAAGAAGCTTATGCAATATTCTCCTGTTGAGGAAGATTGGTTATATCGTAGTCCTTATTTCTTTTTTAGGACAATTGCCAGCTTGATTAAGTTAGAGCCTGACTTAAAGGAAAAGTTGCAATTTGTTCACATAGGGAAGAAACCACATTGGATGGATGAGATGGTCCGAAAATTCAACTTGCAGGAAAACGTATCATATACAGGGATGTTACATTTTAACGAAGTAAATGAAAAATTAAGCCATAGTGATCTTCTTTTGTCGACATCAGTAAAAATTAAAGGAGGTAAAGATTATGCGCTAGCATCTAAAACATTTGATTATATAGCGCAGAAGAAAGTGGTTATTGGTTTTGTTAAACCCGGTGCACAGTCCAGCTTTATAACAAATAGCAAAACTGGGATTGTCATTGACCCAGATAATATTTCTATGGCTGTTGAAAAGATGAAAGAAATATTATATAATGGATTGACACTTGAGCCAGATATTTCATTGTTGAATAACTATCAAAGGAAAGATACAGCCAAGAAATTAAGTGAGATAATTAATTTTAATATTTCTGAATAATGTGTTGAACCTCCACATTTTGGGTAGTAATAGGTTAAAGCCAATGAGACAATTATGAAGAAGGTGCTTGTGACAATATATGTTCATCCAGAGTATTATCCCCCAACACTCAACGCAATTAATGAATTATCTTTAATTTTCGACGAAGTTGTAGTGGTCACGAGAAACCTTGCTGCATCAAAGTGGAAGTTTCCTGAAAATGTTTCTCTAAAGGAAGAAGGTGCATTGCTGGGGTTGAAAGAATCCATGGTCATGCCATTCCACAAGAAGATCAGGGCCTTTGTCAGATATGTTATCTTATTGCACAGAAACATGCAGGATAATAAGATTGAAGTAGTGATGGCTAATGATCCCATCGCTTTATTCTCGTATTGGCTTTTACATAAAATGAACAGATATCACCACCTTTCATGGTATCACAATCATGACATTATAGATAGAGATAAGATTAAAAAGTATTCATTGACATGGCTGGCAGCAATATATGAGAAAAAAGCATTTAAAATTTTGGATCTATTAACTGTTCCTGCAAAAGAAAGATTAAAGCAATTGCCAATGGATCATTTTAACGGAGATCAGTATTTTTTACCTAATTGGCCCTTGGCAACCTTTTATAAGCAGTTTTATATTCCCAAGACCCGACCGAATAAAGAAATTAAACTGCTCTACCAAGGTACTGCTTCAAAAGGTCATGGATTGGAAGAGATTGTTGAGATGCTCGATAGTAAAATTGCAGGAAGAGACTTGTCCTTAACACTGATCGGCAATATTTCAGAACAATATAAAGATAACTTAACCATGTTGGCCAAGGATAGAAATGTTTTAGACAGATTGTATTTTAGGAAAAGGGAGCAGTATGCAGCTTTGCCCTTGATAACAAGAGATTATGATATTGGCTTAGCAATACATGAACCTAAAGGAGTAATCTATTCTACTGCAGGTACCGCATCCAATAAGATCTATGAATATGCTGCTCTGGGTTTGCCCATTCTCTTATTTGACGATGAGCATTATAACAACCACCTGAGCAAGTATCCATGGACAAGGTTT
>DTSC01000008.1 GCA_012965625.1 Flavobacteriales bacterium
GTGATGTCTTTCTTTTGTTCTTCTACCTTTTGCTTCTGCTCTTCCACCACTTGTTTCTGCTCCTCTACCTTTTGCTTTTGCTCTTCTATTACCTTTTTCTGCCTTCTTGTTACCTGCAAGCGGTTTAAGATAAAAAAGGCAAAAAGGAGCACCATTACAAGCCCTCCTCCTGCGGAGTAAGCAATCAGCTGTTGGCGCTTTTCCCTTTCTGCCGAAAGGGCCATCTGCTCCTGGTGCTTGGCATCTGCCAGGGCTTGCTCTTTTTCGTATTTGTACTTGAATTCCTGTTGTATGATGGCTTCCTTGTTTTCTATACTAAGTATGCTGTCACGCATTTGAATATATAGTTCGTGCATTTCAAGGGCTTGGTGGTGCTTTCCCAGCTTTTTGTAGGTTTCCCATAAATTATAAGAAGCATATTTGATTTGTTCAACAGCACCTATTTCCTGTGCAATGCTCAGTGCATTTGTGCATTTCTCCAGTGCTTTGGCAAAGTCGACCTGATTAAAATAAATATTTCCAATGCTATTCAAAGAATTAGCAATGCCATTTTTATTTCCCAGCTCCTCTTGTATTTTTAAGCTTCTAGCGAAGTAGTCTATGGCTTTGGCGTAGTCGCCCTGCAGTTTATAAATAATTCCAATGTTACTTAAAGACTTCCCAATGCCTCTTTTATTTCCCAGCTCCTCCTCTATTTTTAAGCTTCTGGCTTGGTAATCTATGGCTTTGGCCAAGTCACCCTGATTTTTATAAATAAGTCCAATGTTATTTAAAGAGGCAGAAATGCCTCTTTTATCTCCTATCGCCTCACATATTTTTAAGCTTCTGGCTTGGTAATCTATAGCTTTGGCCAAGTCGCCCTGATCTGAATAAATAATTCCAATGTTATTCAAAATGTTTGCAATGCCTTTTTTATCTCCTGTCTCCTCTCTTATTTGTAAGCTTTTAGTGTAATAGTCTATTGCTTTGGCATAATCGCCCTGATTTTTATAAATAATTCCAATGTTATTTAAAGAGGCAGCAACTCCTTGTTTCTCTCCTATTTCTTCATATATTTTTAAGTTTCTGGCAAAGTAGTCTATGGCTTTGGCGTAATCGCCCTGATTTTTATAAATATTTCCAATATTATTTAAAGAGGCAGAAATGCTTTTTTTATCTCCCAGCTCCTCTCTTATTTTTAAGCTACTAGTGTAATAGTCTATTGATTTGGTGTAATTACCTCTTAAATAAAATGATGCTCCTTGTGTGTTTAAAGCATTTGATATCCACTTTTTATTTTTTACAGATTTTGCTAGGTCGTGTTGCAGTTGAGCAAAATAAAAAGCGCTGTCAGGCTGGGAGTAGATAATCCCAATAGCTATCTTATGCATGGCTTTTAACCTATTGGTGTCGGGCTGGGATTTGTCGTTCCACACTCCCCAGAGGGAGTCGAGGTTTACAGCCGAAGCCATGGAGAGCCAAAGGCAGAGGAAGGTTATGAGGGTGAGGCGTTTGTTCATTTTACTAAAGTAAGGAAAAACCTGGTTCCAAATTGCTTGTTATTATTATGTTCTTTTTCCTGATGAAAAAGTACCAAAAAATCACCGCTGCTGAAAAATAGCTGAAAACCCCTGCTGATCTCTGTTCGT
>DTSC01000009.1:0-894 GCA_012965625.1 Flavobacteriales bacterium
ATTCCTTATATGGATAATCTAGCTCACGATTCTCATAAACCTTGTCGGTGGTAATAATAACCACCATGCATTCATTGTCTAAACTTCTAATTGCTTCCAATAGGTTTGCAGTGCCTATCGCATTGGTAGTAAAGGTGTTTATGGGTTCTTCATACGATTTTCTAACAATCGATTGAGCAGCAAAATGAAAGATAAAATCAGGCTGGAACTTTTTTACTTCTTCAGTAATCTTTGGTAAGTTATTGATATCAGCAATAACGGAATCACAAAGGGAGTTTCCGTTCAATAAATTAAATAAAGCTGGTTCATCCTCAGGGGCAAGTGCAAACCCCTTTACTTCTGCCCCTAAATAATTAAGGACAGCGAGCAACCATGATCCCTTAAATCCTGTATGGCCGGTTAAAAAGACTTTTTTGTTTTGGTAGGTGGATCTTAATAAATCTATCATAATTGCTTACCACGATTTCCATTTTGGATCCGTTTCCCACAGATTCTCCAATTCTTCTTTGTCCCGTATGGTATCCATGCATTTCCAAAATCCATCATATTTGTAAGCCGCAATTTGGCTTTCACCAGCAAGGTCTTCCAGTGGTTGCCTTTCCCACATGACCAAGTCTGCGTCATCTTTTAGATAATTAAATACTTCGGGTTTTAGCACAAAAAATCCACCGTTTATCCAAGAGCCAGATTCTTTTGGTTTTTCATTGAATTTTATAATGGTATTATCATCTCCAAACTCCATAACACCAAACCTGCTACCCGGCTGTACAGCGGTCATTGTGGCGGTCTTGCCATGTTTTTTGTGGTAATCGACCAATTCCTTGATATTGATGTCAGAAACGCCATCACCATAGGTTAGCATGAAATCATCCTGGTCAACATATTGTTGCACAC
>DTSC01000009.1:904-6085 GCA_012965625.1 Flavobacteriales bacterium
AGCCCCGCAGTCATTGTATTCAATCCAGTATCTACTAGGGTAACTTTGAAATTTTCTGAATTTGAATTATGGATCTCCATTTTATTAGACTTTAGATCCATAGTGACATCTGAGTGACATAGGAAGTAATTCATGAAATACTCTCTTATCATGTGTCCTTTATAACCAAGGCATATTACGAATTCATTATGGCCATAGGAGCTGTATAGCTTCATAATATGCCATAAAATTGGTTTTCCGCCAATTTCAATCATTGGCTTTGGTTTGAGATGGGATTCTTCGGATATCCTGGTCCCCATGCCACCTGCAAATATTACAACCTTCATAGTTTGTTTTAATTGAAGCAAAGTTAAAAAACTTGCGTATTAAACGATGGGTAGTGCGTTTAATTATGTTAGAATTGCTTGAGGTCGCTGAATTTTTTCACACTCTTAATGAAGTATTGATAAACAATGCTTCCTTTAAAGACCCCAAATTTGTTGGGATTATTAAGTAGCATTTGCACCTCTTTTCTTTTTGCCCACCATTTTGGGAAATATATAATAAAATGCAAATGTGCCTTTGAGATATAAATACATTCAATATAATTGCCAGATATTAATGATTTAGCCTGATATACCAGATCCAGGCATATGCGAGCTGGAATCTTCCACACTAATTCACCCAATGCCATGTTCTTAAGATTAGTGATGAGGCTATTCCTGAAATTCCGATATACCTTGCCAGAACTGCCATAGGAAATAATGTGTCCACCAACATGATATACTACCGATTCCGGACAAACCATGATCTTGTATCCCATGTTCTTTAAGCGCCAACAAAGATCTATTTCTTCCATATGTGCAAAATAGTCATTGTCCAGGCCCCCAGCTTTATTGTACAATTCAGCCCTTACAAACAAACAACCACCTGTTGCCCAAAATGTTTCTCTTGTATCATCATATTGACCAGTATCCTCTTCCATAGTGAAGAACATCCTTCCTCTGCAAAATGGATAGCCGAGTGTGTCAATAAAGCCACCTGCAGAGCCAGAATATTCAAACTGGGATTTCTTGTCGTACGACTTAACCTTAGGTTGACAGGCAGCAATTGACTTATCAGACTCCATTAGGTTTATTATCGGTTTTATCCAGTTTTCCGTGACCTCTATATCAGCGCTAACCAAAACAAAATATTCATGGTCGATCTGTTTTAGCCCTTCTACATAACCATTGGTGAATCCTTTATTAACAGGTATGGTAACTACCTTTACTGAAGGAAAATGACTTTTTAATAGTGAAGCGGTATCATCAGTAGAGGCATTATCAATAACATATACCTCAAAATCATCATATTTTGTGTTTAGGATAGGGGGAAGGAACTTCTTGAGAAGGTCACTTCCATTGTAAGAAATCACTACAACCGCAACCTTTTTTTATGTAAATGCTTGCTTTCCTTCATTTATATCAGAGAATAAAAGATTCAGATGGCAAATTACGGACAGGCTAAAGCAATTTCCAAGCTTTTTTAAAAAGTAATTCTTCCCTTAGCTTATACCAAACTTGAATTCTGATGAATTATTTTAATAATCTTATGATATTTTCTTTGAATTTATTAACTTTGCACCCCATTAAAATTCTTAATACTAATAGCAATGGCTAAGAAAGGAAATAGAGTTCAGGTTATTCTTGAATGTACAGAACATAAAGAAAGTGGTTTGCCTGGAACATCTAGATATATTACTACCAAGAATAAAGCAAATACCCCAGATAGGGTTGAGCTTAAAAAATTCAATCCGGTTTTAAAAAGAGTGACTGTACATAAGGAGATTAAGTAAAGTAAAAGGGAAATTACATAAACATAATTATGGCTAAGAAGGTAAATCCTATAAGAAACACGAAAAAGAGCAAGGATTTTGTGAAAGTTATCAAGACCAGGAGATCTCCAAAATCTGGTGCCTATTCTTTTAGGGAGGAGATAGTCCATAAGGATGATGTTAAGAAATTTTTCCTGAAGAACTAGGGCTGGTTATCAAAAAGGATTAATTAATAGCTTCTTTCTTTTTTTAAGATAGGAGCTTTTTTTATAAATTCTGTGGGATTATTTGACATATTTTCAAAGGAAAAGAAAGAGGACCTCAACAAGGTTCTTGAGAGGAGTAATCAGGGTTTCTTTTCCAAGATCTCCCGTGCTGTAGCAGGAAAGTCAAAGGTGGATGATGTTGTCTTAGACGATCTCGAGGAGATTTTAATCTCTTCAGATGTTGGAGTACAAACTACGGTAAAGATCATTGAGAGGATTGAAGAGCGTATTGCCAGGGATAAATATGTTGGCACTTCCGAATTAAATACAATCCTAAAGGAAGAGATTGTCACCCTTTTAGAAGAGAATTACTCATCTGACCAGGTGGAATTTTCAGTGCCTGAGAGTTCTGGGCCTTATGTGATCATGGTTGTTGGTGTAAATGGTGTTGGAAAAACCACTACCATTGGAAAGCTCGCACATCAATTAAAGAAGGCTGGTAAGAATGTATTGTTGGGAGCTGCAGATACGTATAGGGCAGCAGCGGTGGAGCAGCTCGATATTTGGGCTACCAGAGTTGGTGTACCCATTGTTAAAAAAGCCATGGGCTCAGATCCCGCTTCTGTATCGTTTGACACTTTGAAATCTGGGCTGGCTCAACATACAGATGTGATTATTTTGGATACAGCTGGAAGGCTACATAATAAGATAAATCTAATGAATGAGCTTTCCAAGATCAAGAATGTGATGAAGAAAGTAATTCCTGATGCCCCCCATGAAATTTTGTTGGTTCTTGATGCCTCTATCGGTCAGAATGCAATTGAACAATGCACTCAGTTTACCAAGGCGACAGAGGTCAATGCTTTGGCCCTTACTAAATTGGATGGCACTGCCAAAGGAGGTGTGGTAATCGGCATCTCCGACCAATTCAAGATACCAGTCAAATACATAGGAATTGGCGAAGGCATGGATGATCTCCAGGTGTTTAACCGCACGGAATATGTCGACTCCCTATTCAAAAACTGACCCCTTCTTATGAAAACTAAAAAGGCCGGAAAAAAGCGCATTAATATCATTACCCTGGGTTGCTCAAAAAATATTGTGGATTCTGAAGTTTTGATGGGTCAGCTTAAAGCCAATAACCTGGAAGTCTATCATGAAGGAAAGATAGATGAAAATACAAGTGTAGTAATCAATACTTGTGGCTTTATAGACAATGCTAAGCAAGAATCTATAGATACTATTCTAGAATACAGCAAAGCAAAGGAAGAGGGGCGAATTGCCAAGCTTTATGTTACTGGGTGTTTGTCAGAAAGGTATAAACCTGATCTTGAAAAAGAGATTCCCAACGTTGAAGAGTATTTTGGTACACGGGATCTTCCTCAACTATTAAAGTCGCTTGGGGCAGAGTACAAACACGAATTGATAGGAGAGCGAACCCTGACAACTCCCAATCATTTTGCATACCTGAAAATAGCAGAAGGATGTGACCGGCCATGTTCCTTTTGTGCTATCCCTATTATGAGAGGAAAGCATATTTCCAAACCCATGGAGGAGATAATCAAAGAAGCCCAGGGACTTGCCAGACAAGGTACTAAAGAGTTGATATTGATTGCACAGGAACTTACCTATTATGGGTTTGATATATATAGGAAACGAAAATTAGCAGACTTACTGCGAAAGCTTAATGAGGTTGAGGGCATTGACTGGATCCGTTTGCACTATGCTTATCCCGCAGGTTTCCCCATGGATGTACTGGATGCGATGAAAGATTGTGATAAAGTTTGTAATTATATAGATATCCCTTTGCAGCACATAAGTGATAAATTGCTTAAATCAATGCGAAGAGGAATTACTGCTGATAAAACCAGAGATCTAATTAAAACTTTCAGGAAACAAATTCCAGGTATTGCAATTCGGACCACCTTAATATTGGGTTATCCTGGAGAAACTAATGAAGATTTTGAATTGCTCAAGAAATTTATTACTGATGTTCAGTTTGACAGGCTGGGTGTATTTCAATATTCCCATGAAGAGAATACCCACGCATTCCAGCTTACAGATGATGTGCCAGAATCAGTAAAAGAAGAACGCGTGGAAGAGATCATGGAATTACAAAGAGGCATCTCAGGAAAACTAAACCAATTGAAGATAGGCAGTACCCAGAAGGTACTTATAGATCGGCTTGAAGGTGATTATTATATAGGACGGACTGAACACGATTCACCTGAAGTCGACAACGAAGTGATGATCAATGCCAATGGCCAGTATACCAGGGTCGGTGACTTTGCCAATATTAGAATAACGGCAGCAGAAGATTATGATTTAATTGGGAAGCTTGTTTAACGAAACCTCGAAAATTAGTTAGAGACGAGCTGCTTTGTTTCCTCCAAACTGGATAAAATATTATTAAAGGTAGTACAGGGCCGCATTGCATACGATGCTTTTTCTTCATCTGGCAAATAATATCCGCCAATATCTACAGGACTTCCCTGCACATCGATAAACTCTTGGGCAATCTGCGTTTCATTTTCTTCTAAGGCAGAAGCAACAGGTTTGAAAATAGATTGTATCTCCTGATCTGTAGTTTGTTTAGTTAATGCCTGCGCCCAGTAGAGTGCTAAAAAGAAATGGCTTCCCCTATTTCCAATATAACCAAGCTTTCTAGCTGGAGATTTCTTTTCTTCTAATAGCTTTTCTGTAGCTTCATCCAGAGCTGCAGCCAAGACTTTGGCTTTTTTATTCCCTGTCTTTTCTGCCAAATGTTCTAAGGAAACTGCCAAAGCCAAGAACTCTCCTAATGAATCCCATCGCAAATAACCAACCTCATTAAATTGTTGGACATGCTTAGGAGCTGATCCACCTGCTCCAGTCTCAAAAAGGCCTCCTCCATTCATCAGTGGTACTATAGAAAGCATCTTGGCACTGGTGCCCACCTCTAAGATTGGAAACAGATCTGTTAAATAATCTCTTAATACATTGCCAGTTATAGAAATGGTGTTCAATCCATTTTTAATTCTATCCAATGAAAAATTCATGGCCTCTACCGGGGCTTTAATATGAATTTCCAATCCCTCCGTATTATGATCTTTTAGATAGGTATTAACCTTTTCAATTAGCTGTTTATCATGACCACGGTTTTCATCTAGCCAAAAGACTGCAGGGGTTGAAGATGATCTC
>DTSC01000010.1:0-7017 GCA_012965625.1 Flavobacteriales bacterium
GGATTGTAGGAATGAATTATACCAAATCACTGAATGAATCGACCTTTGCTAAAATAACGATTGCCACCAGCGGAGAACGACAGTTTACAAAGGACAGCCTCTTGTATAGAACCGCTGATTCCACCGGAGCATTATTAATTGGCCCTGATGGCTTATATCTTTTGGATTCATCTGTAGCCAAGCTGGGATATGATTTTAGGATACAAAAATATTTAACGGCTTTTTTTATCAGCAAAAAATATGGGGCTAAGCATGTAGTAAAACTTGGCTATAATGCTGATTTTTATAGGATAAACATGCTTGACAGCACCTATAATGACACCACATATAATTGGGCTGTACGCTGGAACCACAAGGGGGATGCCTTGCTTTTTCAACCCTATCTCCAATGGAAATACAGAATCTCTGACAAGCTTGTTTTCAATGCCGGTATCCACAGCCAGATTTTTTCTTTGAATAATTCTGTGTCCCTTTTCGAACCACGAGCTGGTATTCGCTGGACATTAAACAAGGGCCAAATGCTCAATGCTGGGGTTGGGCTACATAGTCAGCTACAACCCATGTACACCTACTTCTATCATGGGGATAACCACATCCAGCACAATATTGGGATGGATTTTACCAAGAGCCTTCACGGAGTAATTGGCTATAACAAAAGAATCGGTTCCAATATGCGGTTCAAGGCTGAGACCTATTACCAAAGAGTCTTCAACATACCTGTTACTGTTGTTCCATCTTCTTTTTCATTGGTCAATCAAGGATCTGGATTTAACCGGTTTTTTCCAGACAGCCTGGAAAACACAGGAACCGGAGACAATTATGGCATTGAGCTAACTGTAGAGAAGTTTTTTAGCAAAAAATACTTCTTTATGACCACTGCTGCCCTTTATGAATCTTACTATATTGGAAGTGACGGCGTAAGAAGGAGAACCAATTTCAGCGGCAATTATTCATTCAACTTTTTAGGAGCCAGAGAATTTAAAATTGGCAGCAACAAGTCAATTTCTGTTGGAATAAAAATTACTGCAGCCGGCAATAAACGATACGGCCCAATTGACTCTACCCTATCTGTTCAAACGGGTGAGATTGTATATGTTGATTCTTTGAGAAACTCTTTGCAATTAGATGATTACTTCCGAGCAGACTTCAAGGTAAACTACAAAATTAATCAGAAGAATGTCACTCATGAGATCGGACTGGACATTGTAAACATCCTTAATACCAAGAACGTCTTAAAGCTTACCTACGCTCCTGACCCGCTCGATCCCGGCGCCAATGCTATCCGTGAAGAATACCAGCTGGGCTTGTTACCAATCTTCTATTATAAGATCGACTTTTAGATTCCTTTAGCTTAAGCAGTTTTCAAATGACCTCTGCAACCACAAAGCTGCTACCACCAATAAAAATAAGGTCTTTCGCATTTGCAGAATTCCTGGCAGCTTCTAACGCTTCATTGACCGAACCATAGGACTCCCCCTTCAAACCCCAGAAAGCCGCATTCCTTTTTAGCTCATCTACATTCAAACCTCTTGGTATATCCGGTCTACAGAAGTAGTAAAACGCATTTTTAGGAAACATAGGAAACACTGTTGCCAGATCCTTATCAGATACGGCTCCAAATATAAAATGTAGATTATTGTATTTTATTTCCTTTAGTTGCGGCAGAACCTTTGTAAAACCTTCTGCATTATGAACTGCATCGCAAATGGTTAGGGGGTGCTCAGCTAAGGTTTGCCATCTCCCCATGAACCCTGTGTTGTGTACTACTTTTTCTATTCCTTCTTTAACCGCCTCAGTCGGAATTGAATAATCCATCTGGTTAAGAACTTCAATGCTCTTTAAAAGGGTTGTAATATTTTCTTTTTGATAGTCTCCCCCAATAAGCGATACATCATATTCAAAATCGGGACCAGGTCCATCTGCAAAGTACAATGGTGCATTCATTTCGTTGGCAATATTTACAAACACCGTTGTGGTTTCCTCTTTCCTCTCTCCTATCACCACCGGTATTTGTCGTTTTATAATACCCGCTTTCTCGGCGGCAATTTTCTCCAGGGTATCGCCTAAAAAATCTGTATGGTCATATCCAATATTGGTAATGATGGATAATTCTGGAGTCACCACATTGGTAGAATCAAGCCGGCCTCCCATGCCTGTTTCCAGGATTGCCACATCTACCTTCTCGCTTGCAAAATGTTCAAATGCCATCCCAACGGTCATCTCAAAGAAAGAAAGCGAAATATCCTCAAATGCCTTTTTATGCTTTTCAACGAAATCACATACAACCTCCTTTGGGATTTTGTTTCCGTTAATCCGGATCCGCTCTCTAAAATCCCTGTAATGAGGAGAGGTATAGAGGCCTGTTTTAAAGCCGCTGACCTGCAAAACAGAAGAAAGCATGTGCGCAACCGAACCCTTACCATTGGTGCCGGCTATATGGATGGACCTAAAACTGTTCTGCGGATTGCCAAGGATATTGCACAGATCAATCGTATTCTGCAGATCTGCCTTATAGGCGGCTTTTCCAATGCGCTGATACATTGGCAGCTGGCTGGTCAAATAGTCAATGGTATCCTGATAAGTCAAGGGAACAATGGGTTTTATTGCGCTGTTTAATTCCATGGCACTGCAAAAGTACCAAATACCTTATTCTTTTTGGATTCAAGAAATTGGAATGAATTGTATGCCAACAATCACTGCCTTAACTTAAAGTCAAACACAAGCGTCCCTTTTTGCTCTTCAGGAGCATCTCGGTTTGGAGAGAATTTAGCTTTAATCGCTGCCTCTTTTGCAATTTTATATAAAGAGGAGCTGGTAGTCGTCGAACCTTTTGCACCTGGTGTAGCCCTTTTTACTTTTCCATATCTATCAACCCAGATATGTACAACCACTTTTCCTGTTTCCTGGGTATTGGCAATAACTTTTGGCTTAAAGACAATATCTCTGCCTGATAAGAAGAATCCAGTACCACTCCCATGGCTTTCTCCATAGTTTTTTGAATCGTGAATGCCATCTTGACTTCCCTGGTCACCGGGATTCCCTGTTTCTCCCTGAGAGGACTCTGAAGCATCATTGTTTTGTTTGCCCGGATATAAGGCAGATGTATTCACTACAGGATCTGGCTCTTTCTCTTCCACGACTTCCGATTCTACCGGTGTTGGAGGGACTTCATTTACTGCTGGGGCCTCAACTTCTTCCTGGGTAATAATCTCCTCTTGGGTTTCAGTAGGCACAGGAGTACTCTCTACAACTTCCTCGACATCAACTTCCTCAACATCAGAGCTGCTTACTTCCTCCGGCTGTATTTCACCCATGCCTTCATCAGAAGTGCCAAAATTAACCATGATACCCTGTTCAGGTAACGGAACTGGTATCGTCAATCCAGTAAATATAAAAAGTAGCAAAATCAACAAATGCACAATCGTCGTTGTGATTATACCAGTGCGTTTATTTTTATCTTTATAGTAGTCCATGTCAGCAAATCTAGTGACCAAATACCATGCCCAAAAGGAAACACGCTATTTGTTAGTAGTAGCTATAACGAGTTGGTACTTGCGTTTATTGGCTATTTCCATAATTTTAACCGCATATTCCAAAGGGACAGATTTATCAGCATGCAGTATAATACCGGGTGATTCTTCACCGGATAAAAGTTCTATTAGTTTTTGCTCTACAAAGTCTGCTTCTACAGGCTTTGCATTCACATAATAAGTTAGATCCGATTTTATAGTAACCGATACAGATTGTTTCCCCATCGTTTTGCTGGTGCTGCTTGGCAAGAGCACTTTTAATGCATTGGGACTAATCAGTGTTGAAGTTATCATAAAAAAAATGAGTAAAAGAAAGACTATATCAGTCATGGAAGCCATGCTGAAACTAACGCTAATCTTATTTCTTGAACCTAATGCCATGTCTTAGTTTTTTGCAGGTTCTTCCAAAAGATCAAGAAATTCCATTGTTCTAGCTTCCATAGCATGGATTACTTTTTCTACTCTGGCAACCAACATATTATACCCAATATAGGCAACGATACCAACGATTAACCCAGCCACCGTTGTTACCATGGCCTGCATGATTCCACCTGATAATTGAGAAATTTCAACACTATTTCCACTAATATGCATTTCGTGAAAGGCTTTGATCATACCAATTACCGTTCCCAGGAATCCGAGCATGGGTGCTGCACCTGCAATGGTAGCCAGGGTGGCCAGGTTGCTTTCAAGTTTATTGATCTCAAGCTTTCCAACTGTCTCAATGGCTGTACCAATATCTCTTAGTGGCTTGCCAATTCTGCTTATCCCCTTTTCTATCATACGAGCTATTGGATTGGTATTCTCCTGGCACAATGACCTGGCTGCCGCCAAGTTGCTTCCATGGATAAAATCCTTGATCTTATTCATGAAATTGACATCTTCTTTAGATGCTCTTTTGATCGCAAGGAATCTCTCGACAAAAATATAAATGGCAAAAACTGATAAAATAGAGATAATGATCATCACTACCCCTCCCTCCTGGGCCAGACTCCATAGAGAAAGCATCTCTTCACTAGGCACATCGGCAGCAGCTTCAATATTATTTTTCTGGCCCTGCACCGTTATTTGTAATAAAAACGGGTTGTTCATTTTCTGTGTTTTTTTAAAATCAATTTGGATTTGGAATATACCTTTCCAATTAACGCAAAAGTAGAGCAGTATAATACATCAAAGAAGAGAACTGAAGGGAGTTGTTAACATTTTGAGGTTAATAGACGGAGGTTATTGGCTATCAATAAAGAATGAATTAAATTTTATTAAGTTTGTTGTTTTTGTACACAGGAGCTTCCATAACTTCAAACTTCATTTTCAAAAGCTGATTTATTCTCATCTTATTCTTTTGTAAAAGCAATATTTTCCTTACTTAAATGATCAAAACGGCATTTAAAAACCCATTCTTAGTTTTAGTGTTCTCCATAATCGTGGTGGTTATGGCTGCGGTGCTGATTCCTAAAATGCCCGTTGACATCCTCCCTCAATTTAAGAAATCAGCCATGCAGGTTTTAACACTTTACCCTGGCATGCCAGCGATGGTGGTCGAGAAAGATATTACCAGCAGAATGGAACGATGGACCGGACAATCCCCGGGAATTGAAAAGCAGCTCTCCAAAAGCTTGATGGGCGTAAGTATTGTGACAAATTTCTACGGTGAGGATATAGAGCCTGCTGAAGCAATGGCAAATACTTCTTCCTATGCGATGTCTGACATGTATTATCAGCCTCCGGGCACCTTGCCACCTATGGTGCAACCATTTGACCCAACAGCTTCTAAACCATTAATGCTGCTAACGGTAAGTAGCGACGTTAAAAGTGGCAAGCAGTTGTACGACATTGCTTATTACAACCTTCGTCAAATGTTAAGTGGGGTAAAAGGGATTATTGCTCCAGCCGCTTATGGAGGGTCAAAGAGAAGGATCTATATATATGTCAACCCAGCAAAATTAGAAGCACTGGGAATTTCCATGACCGAGATCAACGATGCAATTCAAAAAAACACCACCATGATCCCTTCAGGAATTGCTAAAATTGGAGATATAAATTACGGCATTGACGCTAAAGGGATGATTGTGAATGTAGAGGACTTTAACGATATCGTTGTCACTTACAAAAACGGAAAACCCATTTACATTAAGGACATAGGCAGGGCATCCGATGCGGCTGCTATACAAACCAATATTGTAAGAATTGATGGGAAAGAGCAAGTATACCTGCCAATCTTTAAACGACCCAAGGCAAATACGGTGGCAGCTGTAAACGAGGTAAAAAAGGCCTTGCCAAAGCTAAAAGAGCGTATGCCGGAAGATGTCAATCTTAATGTAATTTTTGATCAGTCATCTTATGTAAGAAATGCTATTGCCGGGCTTGCAAAGGCAGGGTTAGGAGGATTGGTTTTAGTGATCATTGTCCTATTGTTATTCCTGGGGAATTTCAGGTCTGCACTGATCGTGTCAATAAGTCTGCCCTTATCTATTTTATTTGCTTTTATCTTTCTGTATGCCACAGACCAAGGCATTAACAGCATTACGTTGGGTGGAATTGCCCTGGTACTGGGACTGCTTGTTGACAACTCTATCGTAGTGCTTGAAAATATTGACCGACATCTGAACATGGGCAAGAAGCCGGTTACGGCTGCAATGGATGCTGCTCTTGAGGTTGCCCAGCCGGTATTGGCCTCTACGCTTGTAATTATTGTGGTCTTTTTCCCTGTGATGTTCCTTACGGGTATTACCAAGTTTCTGTTTTCGCCTTTGGCACTGACCGTTGCGGGTTCTATGATTGGGTCCTATATTTTCTCATTAACGCTCATTCCGATTGCTTCAGCTTATTTTTTCAGGAATAAGCTTCCAAAAGACAAGGGGGAGAAACCCAAACAATCGCTTGGTGCTTTTCAACGCTTCATTCAAAAAAGACAGGCGCAATATGGCAGAACTCTAGAAATTGCCTTATTAAACAGAGGGAAGATCTTAATGTTGACTGTATTGCTTTTTGCCTCTGCATTATTTGTTATTTCCAAACTGGGATATGAACTATTTCCTCAATCTGATGTTGGACAAATGGAGATCCAGGTTCGGATGGAATCAGGAACGCCATTACATACCACTGAGAAAACCATAATGGAAATGGAAAATATGATCAGAAAGGAAACGGGAAGTGAGCTCAGGCAGATATTTTCAAACATCGGTGTATTTTATGACCTTCCTGCTGCCTATACTCCTAACTCCGGCACACAAGATGCATTTATAGGCATTCAGCTTTACGAAAACCACCAAACCAGCACTTTAGATTATGCCAGGAGATTGAGGAAGAAGATGCACGATGCATTCCCTGGAGTTGAATTAAGTTTTAATACCGGCGGGCTGATTACTGCCGCATTGAATGAGGGAAAACCCAGTCCGATTGATGTACAGATCAAAGGAAATAAACTTCCGATATTAAGACAGATCGCTGAACAGATCAGAGACACCATGGCCATGCTTCCTTCTAC
>DTSC01000010.1:7027-19437 GCA_012965625.1 Flavobacteriales bacterium
TAAAAATGTAGATATAGACAGGATCAAGGCTGCAGAGCTTGGCGTTGAACCGGTTGATGCAATTAAGAATATTGTATCAGCCTTAAATTCGTCAACAACCTATCAAAAAGCCTTTTGGATAGACGAGAACAACGGCAATCACTATTATGTTGGTGTTACATATCCTGAAAACCTGATAGACGATCAGCATATATTGGAGAATGTTACAACAACAAGCAAGACACACGATAAACCTGTTCCTTTTAGAAACTTCTCCAACATAACAGAAACAACCAATCCTGTAGAAATAAATCACCATAACCTAATGAGAACCTTTAATGTTTATGCTAATGTGGATAATGATGATATTGGTTCAGTATCAGATAATATTCAGCAGATCATAAACGAAATGGAATTTCCTGCCGGTTATGATGTAATGTTTGATGGAGAGGTGGCTGTTATAAAAAGCTCCTTTGGCGATTTGGGTTTAGGCCTGGCCCTTGCCATCATATTGGCATTTTTGATCATCGTGCCCTTGTTCAGATCGTTTCGCTTGCCTTTGATCATTATTCTCACATTCCCATTGGGGATCATTGGGGTAGCTTACTTGTTGTGGGCAACAGGTACTTATCTAAGTATCCAGTCTATAATGGGAATAATCATGATGGTAGGAATTGCTGTTTCTTACGGAAACATCCTGGTTGACCGCATAAATGTAATTAGCAAGGAAGGCATCGCTATTAAAGATGCAATCATATCAGGTTCAAAGGACAGGTTTAGGCCTGTTCTGATGACGGCTAGCACCACTATTTTTGCCTTATTGCCAACTGCTCTGGCAACAAGCAGTGGTACCGAATCCAATGTTCCCTTAGCAATTGCTGTAATTGGAGGAACATTCATGGCCACCTTGCTGACCCTTTATATAATCCCAATTTTATATTCATTCATTGCAAAAAAAACAATCACCATAGAAAATGAAAATATTGAATAACCACCTGCCTATGCGCTTCTCATTACCATTGGTTTTATTCGTTTCTGCAACACTTTGGTTTTCCTGTGGAACACCAGAGGGTGAACAGATAGAGACATCCTCCGAAGAAGGGAAAATTCAAAAAGTTGAAGTTGTTAATCCTGCTGAGCGATCCTTTACGTCAGAGATACTTATCACCGGGACAGCCATGCCCAACCAAAGGGTAATGTTACACGCCATGGAAGGCGGTTTTGTAAAGACCATCTTAAAAGACATCGGAGATAAAGTACATAAAGGATCTGTTATCGCAGAACTTGATAATCCTGAATTGCATAGAAAAGCAGAAAGGCTATCTGCGCTGGCCGAAGCAAAAAAAGCAATCTACAATAGGCTAAAGTCAAGTATTGCCCAAACACCTGACCTAACACCACCACAGGTATTGGAAGAAGCTGAAGCAGCGTATTTGGCCGTAAATGCTGAACTAAAAGGAGTACAGGAACGGCAGGCATTTTTAATAATTACAGCTCCCTTTACCGGTATTATTACACAGCGATTTATAGACTTGGGTACATTGGTGCAAAGTGGCATCTCTAATGCCAATGCTTCAGCAATTGTCGAAATCCAAGACCTTGATCCCATCAGATTAACGATTCCATTGCCTGAAGCAGATGTAGGTAGTGTGAAGAAAGGTGTTGAGGTCACTGTTACATTTCCTGAACTTCCTGGAGAATCATATGTGGCCAAGGTCAGCAGAACAGCAGGTGTTCTTGATTTTGCCTCTAGAACAATGCAAATTGAAGTGGACCTAAGTAACCCTGACAGAAATATCAAGCCAGGTATGTATGCAAAGGCAGTTATGCAACTAAATAGCAGAGAGAATGTACTATCTCTGCCTGTTACAGCCCAGTATATTTATGAGGATGAATTGTTTGTATTAAGTGTTGTAAACGGTCAGGTGGTGCGAGTTCCATTAAGAAAAGGACTTGCCAATAAAGATTTCTTTGAGGTCTTAAACACTGAGATCGATTCAAGCTCGAAGGTAATTATCCAGGGAAAAGGATTGGTTAATGAGGGGCAAATTGTTACTGCCGTTTTAAAAAATGATAATCAATGACATATTTTGTCAACATATTGAATATTAAACTTGCAACAGCATGCATTATTTCGGCATTCTTTATTCTAGGCAATGGAAATATACTTGCCCAAACTGCAGAGAAGACGATGCCAATTACCCTTGAAACGGTCCTAAAGCTATCAGGTACTAATAATTTAAAAATTGCAGAGATCAATGCAAAATATGAGCTTGCTAAAGCAAAGCAGTTATCCTCAAAGGAATGGTTTCTACCCACAGTAAGCCCGGGTCTTCTGCTGATGGGATATGGGGGGAATGCCCAAACAATAGATGGAACTTTCATTGATGTGAACAAGAATTCTTTTTGGGGTGGTTTTGGTGTTTCGGCAAACTGGGACCTGGGTGAAAATGTTTATAATTACTTAGCTTCCAAGCAAGAATTAGAAAGCGCAGGCTTTGCAAATCAAGTTATAAAAAATGAGGCTACCCTTGATGCCGTAACATTATTTTATAGCCTGGGAGCTGCACAAAGCAAAGTTGCTGCTCTCGACCTTGTCATGGTGAAGGCAGAAGATATTGTCAGGCAAATTGAATTACTGGTGATCAATGGTTCCAGGTATAAGTCTGATGTATTGCTTGCAAAAGCTAACTTGAATCATATTAAAATTGAAATCAGCAGGGCAAAAGAAAAAGTTAGAACAAACTCCAATGAACTTTTAAAGGTGCTGAATATTAAGGACCAGGTCCTGCTTTTAATCGGTGATTCAATCCTTGTGCCGGTAGATTTAGCTGATACTTCTTCCGCTAATTTGAATACTGCCTATGAGAATCGGCCTGAAATTAACTTGTCTAAAAGTAATCTGGAAGCGCTGACCATAAGGCGCAAGGCGACTACAACTGGCTTGTTACTTCCAAGTGTAAACTTTGGATTGAATGATGGATTATATGGCCCCTATTTTAATCCTCTGGCCAATAGATATTCTTATTATTTTGGAGCAACATGGGATATTCCATTGGGAGCACTTTTTTACGCAGGTGACAAAAAACAATTTGATGCCAGAATAAGAATAGAGGACATCAAATTGGAAGGGGTTAAGAATACCATACGCCAGGAAGTGATGGACGCCCAGGCAAAAGTTGAAGGAGCAAATGAGCAGATGCGACTGGCAGAAGCTTCCACAGGATATGCCCGGGACGCCTTGGATCAATGCATGAAGCGCCAGGAGCTTGGAATTGGTTTACCCCTTGAAGTATTCCAGGCACAAGAGCAATTACTAAAGGTAAATATTGACCTTATCAATGCGATAAGCAGATACAACAAAGCCCAATATGAGTTATATGTGGCCTTGGGGAATAATTTTTAATCTATTCCAAGCTGTACCGAAATCCAACATAGGCCATTCGACCAAAAATTGGACCCCATATCAATGAGCTGTCAAAATTTTCGTTGAATGGATTTTCTGAGGAAATTATTGGGTTTTCCTGTCTGAAATTCGCAATATTCTCCACTCCTACGTAAAAATCCACGTTAGTGACAAAGTTTTTGGTAATTTGTGAATTAACGATAAAGAAAGAAGGCGATTCTACATCCAGATCCGGATCCGGATGTTCTGGAATTCTTTTCTCACCTTGCCACTGTACTGTGCAATCAAAGTTCCATCTTCGTTTAGTAGCATAGGCTAGATTGATGAACGCACGATTAACCGACATAAGCGGTTTCCTCTTAAGTTCATGTTCCTGAAAAGCCTGGTCAGCAGGGTTCCACTCAGATCCATAGCTCATCTTTACATCAAACCATCTATAGGCCAAGCGAATGTCCAACCTGCGGATCAGCTCATAGTTAAAGGTTAATTGCAAACTATTGGAATAGGAATCTCCCTCCAAATTGTAAAACCAAACTTCATTACTTGATTGTTCAAAATCCACTATAAGTTGGTTTTCAAAATCAGTTCGATAATAATCAAACCCTATACTGCCATCCCGATAATCTAGGGTAAACTCCTGTGTTATATTAAATCCATAGCTCCAAGCTTCTTCCACCTTAAAGCCAAATCCCGCCAATGCACTGTCAGAAATCAAGATTAAATGCCTGGAGCTTGCAAGCATCCCTAAATTTTCAGCAATTATGTTCGTCGTTCTCCATCCTTTGCCAATGGATCCACGAAAAACTGTTTTCTCAGCCATGCAGTAGCGAAAATGAACTCTGGGAACAAGAAAAGAACCATAGTAATTGTGGTGATCTGCCCTTAAACCTGCAACCAAGGTTATATTGTCCAAAGGGGCATAGGTATACTCCACAAATACTCCAGGAATGATTTCGGTTCTTTTATAGTTCAAGCTATCTAGAGTTTCGTCATACCGGTCAAAAAGATAGCTGGAACCACCTTTAATTTTATGTTGGGTGTTGCCAATAAGGGATTGGAAAATAAGATTCGCATAGCCAGATTCTTGCGTTGCATCATAGCGTCTTAGACCAAAATACGATTCCTGCTTGTGATTTATCCCACTAATTTGCAAGCCAATGCTTGCAAACTTATTCTTTGGAAAAATATACCCCAACTTTGCAAACCCCTCGATTCTATTGGTATTAATCCCTACACCATAGTTATTCGTGTCTAGCTTGTCACGGTCAGGTTGAAATTGAACCTGGCCTCCAATATCATCCATCCATATTCCTTTTGCACCAAACTGCATTCTTAAACCGTTGGGATTAACATATTTCCAACGGCTCATGGCAATGAATTGATTACTCAAAGGAACATCTAAAAACGAATCTGAATTATTGTCTGATTTTAACATAAGTGTTTTCCCATGAAGCAACAAAGCAGTTGACCATCTATTTGATAGCCTGAACCTGGAAAATAAATTTAATTCCATCCTTCCCTCCTGGTTGCCATAAACATTAATAAAAAGCTTTTGCTTTTCTTCTGGTTTTTTAATCTCTACGTTGATCTGTCCAGCAATACTCTCAAACCCATTCACAACAGGCCCCATTCCTTTTGCAACCTGTATAGAACTCATCCAGGAACCTGGAATATAAGTGAGGCCATAGATAGTGGCGATTCCCCTGGCATAAGGAATATTCTCTTGAGATATTTGGACATAAGGTCCTGCCAATCCCAGCATTTGTATTTGTCGTGTACCGGTTAAAGCATCTGTAAAAGAAACATCCACAGAAGGGTTGGTCTCAAAGCTCTCTGACAAATTACAACATGCTGCCTTAAATAGCTCCTGCTCCCCCATGATCTCTGTTTTGAGGACATCCATATAAGAGATCTCAGTGGATTTTTTACGATAAATAACCTGTACCTCGTCAAGCACCTGCGAATTTTTTAGAATGATTGTTAGTTGTTCGGGAGTTTCCACAAGGATTGTATCAGAACGATATCCTATGTAGCTAACAAGAAGCCTTCTTGATTCCGCATTGTAGGGCAATGAAAACACTCCATTTGTATCAGCTGATGCTCCAATCGTTGTTCCTAGCCAAATCACATTGGCACCAATCAATGGAGACAGCTCTCCTTTCTCGTTTTCCTCAACAATTACACCCTTGATTGTTCCCTGACCAAAAGAAACCGACACAGAAAACAAAAAACATAAGGCTAAATAGAAGAGTAGAAAAAAAAGACGCATATTGAATATTGTTGTTCATCAATGCTTATCCAGGCCATCCCTGTACTTACAGCAGTTTGGAAGTTTAGCGTAGTCCTCGTCAGTAGCTTTTAACTTCTCGGTATCATAACCTGCTTTAGCAATGTTTTGGTGGATCGCATCTTCATTGGTTTTGTCTGGCCGATATACTATAGTCATATTCCCTGACATCTTGTCCCAGCTGGCCATTTTTACGCCTTTTACATAGGCGGCATTTTCAATAACATTTTTGCACATTTCACAGACACCGTCTACCTTAAACTCCAATTTCAAGGTCTTCCCTTTTTCTGTTTCTTGGGAAAACGAAGAAGTAGATGTAAACAAAACAGTGAAAAGTATTATAAATAAGAGTATGGGCTTTTTCATATTGAGTTTTATTTTTATAATAACAAATTTTGTACCAAATATATGGTTATTACAAAAAAAGCAGGAAATAAGCTAAAACATCAGTACATAGACAGCTGCTCCCGACAAATAACCAACGGCAGCAAGGATGCTTATCTTTTTCAGGTACCAGATAAAATCAATCTTTTCCATACCCATTACCGCTACTCCCGCCGCTGAACCAATAATTAACATGGAACCACCTGTACCCGCACAGTAGGCCAAAAATTCCCAAAATGCATGATCTGCAGGAAATGCTTTACCCGCAACAGCTTCCGCCCCCACTGGTAAAAGTTCATACATTCCCATAGCACCAGCTACAAGAGGAACATTGTCGACAATTGAGGATAATGCACCGATAATTACATTTATCACATATATATTCCCGATGGTTGTATCCAGCAAAGTTGCCATTATGCCTAAATGCCCAGCAGACTGCAAGCTGGCGACGGCCAACAGGATACCCAAAAAGAAAAATACTGTCGAAACATCCACTTTTTTTAATACTCCAATTACAGATAATGAGCTCTTATCTTCTTTGTTCTTCTTCTTATGTAATAGCTCCGTGATTAACCACAGAACACCTAAGCTAAGCATCATTCCCATATAAGGAGGAAGGTGAATAGTAGTCTTCAATACCGGTACCAGCAACAGGCCGCCAACACCCATTGAAAACCAAGTTTCTTTCAAAATGTGTAGTTGGATTTTTCATGTGCTCCAAATCCATTCTACCTAAAGCACGAACAATTTGACCTTTTTTTGTAAAAGACAAATAAACCAAAGGAACAACCATACATACAAAGCTTGGTATGATCAATTTTGTTATGATATTCAGCGCTGTCACCTGGCCACCAATCCAAAGCATGATTGTAGTAATGTCGCCAATTGGAGACCAAGCACCACCTGCATTTGCAGCAAGAATTACCATCCCACCAAAGAACCAGCGCTCCTCTTTCTCCTTCAATAGCTTCCTTAACAGGGCCACCATAACAATGGATGTCGTAAGATTATCAAGAGCTGCTGAAAAGAAAAACGTCAATAAACTTATGATCCACAATAGTTTAACTCTATTAGAAGTATTTATTCTGTCTGTTATAACAGCAAATCCCTCATGAGCATCAATCAATTCAACAATGGTCATGGCGCCAAGTAGGAAAAACAGAATCTGGGCAATTTCAGATAGATGATGAGTGATTTCGTGATGCACAATGAAATCCGTAAAGCTACCATTGGGATTGGCTGCCAGGTATTCATCATAAAACGTCGTGCCAGGTAGAATATCTGCCGCTCCAATAATATAAGCGATCCATGTCAAAACACCTATCAACAAGGCTGAAGCTGCTTTATCTACTTTTATTGTATGCTCCATGGCTATCGCTGCATAACCTAGAACAAACAACACCACCATCAAAACAAACATGCCTTCCTGTTTAAATTAAAAAACTAATCCTTTAATTCTCTTTCTGTAGATACACGGTTGTCGAAGGAAACGCAAAATCACTTCCGTGTTTTTTAACAATCTCCATGATCTTAAAATTAATCTCCTCAACCACGGCTAAATAAATATTATATTCTGTTGTATCAACATAAAACAATACCATAACATTCAGGGAGCTATCACCAAATTCTTCAAATCTTATTAAACCATCCTGATTAGTGTTTTCATGTTCATCAACAAAGGCCTGGATATCATTTACGATTGCTTTCACCTGTTCTATAGATGTTTCATAAACCAGGCCTACATGAAACTTTGCCCGTCTAAAGGTCCGTAGAGACATATTATCTAAGACATCTGAGATCAGCATTTTATTTGGGATCGTGAGATAGCTTTTTTCAAGTGTCCTTATTCTGGAACTCCTGAAACCGATTTTTTCTACCACTCCTGACACTCCACTAACCTTAATATAATCTCCAACTATAAATGGTTTGTCAAAGAAGATAATAAATGAAGCGATCACATTTTCGAGAGTGTCCTGAGCAGCCAGTGCAATTGCCAATCCACCAATACCCAGCCCAGCAACCATTGCACCAATGTTCAGCTTAAATACTGCCCCGAGAATAAAGAGGAAGCTGAAAATATAGACAAAAATCTTGCCTGCCTCTTTTACAAATAGTATAATCTGGTCATCCGTTTTAGAAGCAGTCTTCTCGGCTTGTTTAAGAAGAATCAGACCCAAAAAATCCATTAATCTTAGCATTGACCAGGTTACAGCCACTACAATACTTATCTGAAGGGCAACATCTATCATTCTGGATATCCCTGCGCCTTCCTCTGAGCCAGGTAAATCCAAAACACCCACTGCGAAGGATAGACCAATAAGGACAATCAGCAGCTCCATTGGCTTGATCATCAAATTAAAAAGATCATCAAACTCAAGCAAGCCTGGTTTTACCCTTTTAAATAATCCAAATAATAATTTCCCTAGTCTCTTGGAGAGTAATCGTTTAAAAAGAATTGCCAAAAGCACAATTCCTGTAAACCAAAGGTAGTTTTCAATGGTGTTCCCCCAGAATATGAAAGATAATGTTTCTTGAAAGTCCATCTAGTTTTTCAATTGCCTTATTTCAATAGATATGCATTGAATTAACAACGCAAATTTAATTGTGTGCAAAAATATAAAAACAATTGGATTCCAACTTTTTAATGTGGGTGAAAGACAGATCCTGAAGAAGAATCTCTAGTCGCTCCTGTCACCGACTTTAGGCAATTCACCTCATTCCTAATTCGCAGAACTCCTAAAAAACCGAAAATTATGGCTTCTTTGAAGTCAACAATTTCACTCTCAGGAATTGTTGGTATTATTGAAAGAGCATCTGTAATACAAGAAATCAGGTAAGAATTATGCGCTCCGCCACCGGTAATAATAATTGAATTATTATTGCTATTTCTTGTAATACTTGAGATTTGTTTGGCTATATGCCTAACTACAGTTGTTAATTTATCTTCTGTCGATAAATTATGTTTATTTAAAACAACAAGGAAATCATTTTCAAACCATTCTCTACCTAAAGATTTGGGGAAACTTTGTTGAAAATATCTTATTCCATTAAGATCATTTAACAAAACATCATTAACATTACCGTTTTTTGCAATTTCACCATCATTGTCAAAACGAACATTAAGCGAAGCACAAAGATAATTTAGCGCTATGTTGGCCGGACAAACATCATAAGCAATTCTTACACCATTCAGGTCGTAAGAGACATTGGCAAACCCTCCAAGGTTAATACAATAAACATAATCTGAGAATAACAGTTTGTCGCCAATTGGCACCAAAGGAGCCCCTTGACCACCTAAAGAAACATCTAGTGTCCTAAAATCTGATATCGTTGTCAGTCCTGATGTTTTAGCTATGGCCTCCCCATTACCCAGTTGAAACGTAATCCCTTTCTGGGGCTCATGAAATATAGTATGACCATGTGATGAAATAAAATCAGGAGATTTTCCTAACAAATTCAAAAAATCCCTGGCTGATTCTCCCAGATAATTACCATAAACGACGTGGAGCTTCGCCAATTCTTCTTTAGGAGCCTTATGAGCACTGCTCAACTTCGCTAGCCAGCCATGATTATACGCAAGCGTTTTACAAGCAATGGTATTAAAATCCCATTTCCCGTTTCGTAGAGAAAATTTACTTAATGCAAGATCCAAACCATCCAGTGATGTTCCCGACATTAATCCCAAAACCAGATATTCATTTTTTGAATTCATTATCCTCTTTGTTCCATACAAGATTAGTAAAATTTGGATTAAAAAATTATCTTTGCGCTCCTTGAAAAACCTGCAATAAGATGAATGTAGAACTAACAGAAGAACAAGAATCAGTAAAACTTGCTGCACGAGATTTTGCAAAGACGGAACTGCTCCCAGGAGTTATTGAAAGGGATGAAAAGCAAGAGTTTCCAGCTGCCCAAATAAAAAAATTAGGTGAGCTTGGATTTTTGGGAATGATGGTGTCGCCAGATTACGGTGGGGGAGGTATGGACACTCAGTGCTATGTTCATGCCATGGAAGAAATATGTAAAATTGACGCTTCAACAGGCGTGATACTTTCGGTTAACAATTCTTTGGTTTGCTGGGGTTTAGAGCACTTTGGGACAGAAGAGCAAAAACAGAAATACTTAATTCCCTTAGCTACTGGAGAAAAAATTGGTGCTTTTTGTTTGTCTGAACCCGAGGCTGGTTCAGATGCCACATCTCAACAAACAACAGCAATTGATAAAGGAGACCATTACCTTCTTAACGGGACCAAGAATTGGATTTCCAATGGCAAATCAGCATCTACCTATTTAGTTATTGCTCAATCAGACAAGTCAAAAGGGCATAGAGGTATCAATACGCTGATTGTTGAAAAGGGCATGGAGGGATTTGAAATTGGCTTAAAAGAACAAAAACTTGGTATTCGTGGCTCGGATACTCATACATTGCTTTTCAACGATGTGAAAGTTCCAAAAGAAAACCGCATTGGTGAAGATGGTTTTGGATTCAAGTTTGCAATGAAAACACTTTCGGGGGGTAGAATTGGAATTGCTTCACAGGCTTTGGGCATAGCAAGTGGCGCATATGAGTTGGCCTTAGCATATTCAAAAGAAAGAAAAGCTTTTGGTAAAGTTATCTCAAAACATCAGGCAATTGCCTTTAAGCTGGCTGATATGGCCACAGAAATTGAAGCTTCCAGATTGCTTTGTTTAAAAGCGGCTTGGTTAAAGGACAATAATCAAGATTACATTCTTGCAGGCGCTATGGCAAAATGCTTTGCATCAAAAGTAGCCATGCAGGTTGCATCAGAGGCAATTCAAGTTCATGGTGGGTATGGCTATGTAAAGGAGTATCATGTGGAAAGGATGTTGCGTGATGCCAAGATTACCCAAATTTATGAAGGAACGACTGAGATTCAAAAAATTGTAATCTCAAGAATGATCCTCAATTAGATCTGCATTATTTAAGGTTTTCCAATAAGACTTCAAGGCCAATACCTCTAGAAGCTTTTAAAAGTATCTTCATCCCTTTTGGTGGATTTTCTTCAAGCCAGAGCCCTGCCTCAAGAGCCGTATTAAAATGTTTGCTTTCTAAGAGCCCTTTTACCTTTCCAAATTGTTCACCTACCAAAATCACTTGAGAAAAACCACATGCCTTAACCTGATTTAATAGCGCAATGTGCTCCCTTTCAGAATAAGCACCTAGCTCCAACATATCTCCTAATATTACCATCTTCTGTTCAGCAGGATCATTTGAAAAACTACTTACCATTTCCCGCATATTCATTGGGTTTGCATTATATGCATCTAATATTATCGTGTTATTTCCGCTTACAATTACTTGAGATCTGTTATTGTCCGGAATATAAGCTTCAATTGCCTCTTTAATAAACGCTGCACCAATATTAAAATAATGCCCAATACAAATAGCTGCCAATACATTTTCAAAATTATATGCCCCTGTTAAATTCGAATTTATGATAAATTTACCTGAGTTATCAAGCAATCCTTCAATACTTAGAAATGGGGTTTCAGAGATTATCTTACCCTGACATTTTCCCTCATCATTTTGTCCATAATAAATACTATCAAGAGCATTAGACATTTCCATTAAAATCTCATTATTAGAATTAACAAACACTTTTCCCCCATTTTTTTTCAAAAAAGCAAACAGTTCCCCTTTAGCCTCTTTTACACCATCAACACTGCCAAATCCTTCCAGATGAGCCTTGCCAATATTTGTAATCAAACCAAAATTTGGCTGTGCAATTTGGCAAAGAAAGTCAATCTCTCCTATATGATTAGCTCCAATTTCTATTACAGCTATCTCAGTACTATCAGGGATGTCAAGAATTGTTAAGGGTACTCCAATATGATTATTTAGATTCCCCTTTGTAGAGCTGACTTCATAAGAACTTCTTAAAACAACATTTATCAGTTCTTTTGTTGTTGTTTTGCCATTAGTTCCAGTAATACAAATTACCGGAATTTTCAATTGACTACGATGGTATTTCGCCAGATCTTGCAAAGCTGACAGAACATTATCAACTAATAAGTATCGCTCATCCTTTTTATATTTCTTATCGTCAATGATTGCATATGAACAGCCATTCTCTAAGGCTTGACAAGCAAACTTGTTTCCATTAAAATTCTCTCCTTGTAAAGCACCAAAAATCGCCCCATCACATTTTTGCCTGCTATCTGTACTAAGCTTACGACTTTTAAGAAACAGTGAATATATATGTTCAAGGCTTTGCATAGGATTTATTCTTCTCAAATATTCATAAAAAACCCCACTCCGAAATATCAGAGTGGGGTATATTTTTTATTTATCAAGATTTTACTGATATCCCACCGGACTACCAACACGCACCA
>DTSC01000011.1 GCA_012965625.1 Flavobacteriales bacterium
ATAGCAATAAGGCACCTCTAATCATATTTTCTATCTTTAGCGTATTTACCATGAACTGACAGTTAGTAAAATTGAGCGCTTAACCACCCTAATAAAGTTTTGACCACTTATAAAAAATGTCTTGTAATTGCATTACTTGTCTGTAATTCGACAATATTATATGCCTGGCAGCTAAGCGGTGTTGTTTCAGACTCAGCAGGGTTTTCAATTCCATATGCTAGTATATTTATTCAAAATACTACCTATGGAGTGGCAACGAACCTTAAAGGTCAATATTATCTTGAGCTGGAAAATGGCAGCTACAATCTGGTTATTCAGGCAATCGGGTATAAAAAGAAGATTGTACCTGTCATCATTAATAACCACAATAAAAAACTGAACATTCGATTATCAACAAGCATAACCCAACTGCAAGAAGTGAACATTTCTGCGGATCGCGAAGATCCAGCCTATCCTATTATAAGAAAAGCAATTGCCAGCAGAAAGAAATATAGAAACCCCGTTAATTCTTTTGCTTGCGAAACATATATAAAAGCCAGCTTACAAAGGGAGTATTTTTCTCACGACACTTTAAAAAGAAAGGCAAGAGATACGATTGATAATAAACTTGCTAAGGAAAACATGAACTTTATTGAAACCTATGGGAAGGCTTATTACCAATCTCCCAATTCTTGGAAGGAAGTTAAATCAGCTGTCAAGGACCTCAGTGAAAAACACGATCCTACCGTTACCATTTCTATAGAAAATGGTAATGGAGAAGGATACTCAACAGACTTTGTCAATAGAAACTTGTTTAAAACAGAGCTTGCTGAGGAGGAATTCAATTTTTATTTTAACAATGTTCATCTAGAGAGCTTGGGGCCCATACCCTTTATATCTCCCTTGAGTAGTTTCGCATTTTTGAGCTATAAATACAGATTGGATGAAGTATTCCAGCAAGATGGCAGATGGATCAACCGAATAGAGGTTATTCCCAAAAGGAAACAAGCTGCATTATTCAAGGGATACATCTATATTGTAGAGGACTGGTGGAACATTAAAGCAGTTGATCTTGAACCTGATAAGGATGAACTGTATAATTTTAAATCCTTTCGTATTCTTCAGGACTATAATCTCTTACATGATAGTATTTGGCTGTTAAAAAGGGAAGAGTTCTTTTATAATGCTAAAGAAGGCAAGAAACGAATCTTGGGAAATACGGTTATTCTCTATTCTAACTACATTACAGATACGATTTTTGACAAAAAGTTCTTTAATAATGAGCTTAGGCTAACCCTTGATGGAGCTTATGAAAAAGATTCATCTTACTGGTCGAAGATCAGACCCATTAGCCTGAAAGAATCCGAACAAGAATTTATTAGGGAACAAGATAGTATTACAGCATATCATAAGAGCGTAGTATATCTGAAAGAACAGGATAGCATCATCAACCGGGTAGATATTTGGGATATCCTTTTTAATGGAATAGGCTTTCAAAATAGTTTTAAAAAACAAACCCTCTATTTCAGCCCAATTGTAGAACAGATGCGCTGGCTTGGTGTAGGTGGCTATCGCCACGCCATTGGAGGAGAAATAGACAAAGAGTTTAACACAGCTACCAAAGCAGGGCTCTATTATGAGCTGAACTACGGTTTTCACAATGAAGACCTAAAAGGATATATAGGAGGGGATTTTCTTTATCTACCAAAGAAATTTGCCAGGTTACATGCCGAATATAGAAACACCTATGAGCTGTTAAATGAATATGAAAGTATTGAGTCTATCTTTTCCCGTGGTAATTATGTTAATGACCTGTTTTATTCTTTTGGCCATGAGCTGGAGCTGGTAAACGGATTATTTGCTGATATAATTCTGGAATTTGGGCAAAAGAAGCCGATTACAGAAATCGCCCTTTCAAGCTGGAGTACAGAGGTCTTTGGTGACTTTAATCAGCCAACGGGATTTGACCCTTTCAATGAGCTTGCAATAGATATCATCCTTAGATACACTTTCGGGCAGCAATACATGACGCAGCCATATAAGAAAATCAATATCCCATCCAAATGGCCAACCCTGACCTTTAATTACATAAAAGGGCTCCCAAATATTCTAAACAGTACTGTAGATTTTGACTTTATCGAGCTCAAAATTAGCGATGACATTACTGTTGGGACCATAGGAAAAAGTAAGCTTAGGGGTCTTGTTGGAAGTTTCGTTACTTCCAATGATATACGGCTAACAGATTACAAATATTTCAGACGAAGCGATCCCTACTGGTTCAGTAACCCATTGATGAGCTTTCAGCTGCTTCGGCCGGATACTTCAGCCATATCTACAAAAAACCCATACCTTATGCTTAACTATCTGCACAATTTTAACGGCACCCTCCTGAATAAGATCCCCCTTTTAAAAAAGTTGAATCTGCAATCAGTTTGCGGTGCCGGCATATTAATTGTTGAAGAAGAAAATTTCAATCATGCAGAGCTCTTTACCGGAATAGAGTTTCCATTCAGGATCAAGAGGCAATTGATGAAGGTCGGTGTTTACTATGCAATTTCCGACAGCAACCAGAGTGATCTTACAGGAGAGATCAAGATTGGCTTCGATTTCTTCAACAGCTGGACCAACACCTGGACTTATTAATTAATGTGGCAAGGTTCAATTATTATCGTTTTCAACCCAGTTGAAAATATAATCCAAACTAGTTTTGACCCTCAAAGAATGTGATGATCTTTTCAGCTAATTCCTGCCCTATCCTATCCTGGGCCTCAAGGGTAGCTGCGCCAATATGGGGAGTAAGTGAAATATTCTCATTCATCAGCAATTGAACAGCAGGGGTAGGTTCATTTTCATATACATCTAAAGCCGCATAAGCCACTTTTCCAGATTGCAAAGCATCAACCAGATCCACTTCATTGATCACGCCACCTCGTGCAGCATTTACCAATCCCACCCTATCTTTCATCATTTCAATTTCTTTTTTATTGAGCAAAGGACTTTCGCCACCAGGCACATGGACCGTAATAAAATCACTATTTTTTAAAACCGAATCAAAATCTATGGTATTGATCTTTACAGAAACAGTATCAGCGCCTTCAATCTCAATATCAATGGTTGCATCCGAAATGTATGGATCTGTTGCTAGAACCTTCATTCCCACACCTAAGGCGATCTTGGCACTGGCTTGCCCTATTCTTCCAAAGCCAATGATACCCAAAGTCTTTCCTCGCAATTCAGTTCCAGCTGAATACTTTTTCTTCAGGCCCTTAAAATCAGAATCACCAGTCAAGGGCATATTCCTATTTGAATCCTGAAGGAACCTGGCCATGGAAAACAGATGAGCAAATACCAACTCTCCAACGGAGGCTGAAGATGCTGCAGGGGTGTTGATCACTTCAACACCTTTGCTCTTTGCATAGTCCACATCAATATTATCCATCCCTACGCCTCCCCTGCCAATCAAGCGAATATTAGGGCATGCATCAATGGTTTCTTTTCTAACCATAGTAGCACTTCGCACTAATACTGCATCATAGTTTTTTAAGGCCTCATTCAATTCTTCTTGGGGAACGTTTTCCGTTATAACTTCAAATCCGGCTGCTTCTAAGGCCTCCTGGCCACCCTTGGTGATGCCATCATTAGCTAAAATCCTTTTCATTAATTCTCTTAGTAGGTTAGAAATTTAAATATCTTGTTCACTATTTATTAATTCTCATTTTATATCATTGTATTCTCCTGTACCTCCTGCATAGAACCAGGAATGAAAGAAAAATGTGATTTAAAAGCTTGCAGATCCTCTAACAATTTAGTCTTAGTGGATGATAAACAATCAGTGCTTAACTTCGTTTCAGTATCAACAATTACATTCTTCAAGCTCAGGTCTTGCTGTACAAAAATCATCTCCAGATCAGGATACAAGCTCTTTATTGTGTTTGCAAGCTCTATGACTGACAGGTTTCTGTCAACCAAGTTATAAGTACCTGATTTTATTCCTTCATAGTGTATTATCCCAGCTAATACAGTACTGACCCTCGCAATATGAATAAAAGCCCTTTGCTGTTTTCCAGAGCCCTGAATACTAATCTTTTTATTGAAATGTGCCTCAAACATGAATTTATTGACTACGGCATCAAACCGCATACTTTTGCTATATCCATAAACATTCCCGCAACGTAGAATATAGGTGTTAATTTTATCTCCTAACCTAGAGATCATCTTTTCTCCGTTTAATTTTGAGATCCCATAATAGGTTTTTGGATTTGGTATAGTATCTTCATTTACCTGTTCCTGCCTGGCACCATAAACAGAAATACTACTTAAGTAAATCAGGGTTTTAACCCGGCTCTCTTCCAAAGCATAGCTTAATTCAGCAGTTCCCCAGTGATTAACCTGCTCAAATAAATGCGGATCCTCATTGGCAAAAGGAGTAGAAACCTTTGCTGCCAAATGGTAAACCACATCCGCATTGGCTATTGTCTCCTTCAGCTTCCTGGAATCAAGGATGTCACCGTAAACAAAACTTATATGGCCACCAATCATCTTTTCCGAAAGAAACAAATTGTAGTTCTTTCTGCTAAGGTTATCATATATAACAATTTCAGATATGGTATTGTCATGAGAAAGCATTCTGATGAGCTCAGTACCTACATATCCTGCACCTCCTGTTATAACGACCTTCATTATGATTTAACTAATTCTGTATGTATTCCACATTCTGTCTTATTCATACCATACCATCTGGCATTTCTTCCATCTTCATCCTCCATCTCCATTTTTTTAGTACAAGGCTGGCAACCAATACTAAAATACCCCTTTTCATCTAATGGGTGTTTAGGCAACTTATGTTCCCTGATATAGTCATAAACCATTTTATTCGTCCACTCAAGCATAGGATGGTATCGAAGGGTCCCAAATTGTGCCTTTGCCTCCCTTTTCATTTTCTTTCTGTTAGCAGATTGGTCTGACCTAACACCGGAAATCCAAACATCGTATTCTTTTAACACAGGCTCCAATGGCAGTACCTTATTAATATAGCAGCAATAGTCGGGATCTGAGGTAAAGAGCATTCTGCCATTTTCATTACGTTGCTGTATTTTAGGTATTTCAGATTTAATATCCACTACGTTCAACCCTAGCAATTTTGTAAGTTCCTCTTTAAATGATAAAGATTCCGCAAAATGGAAGCCTGTATTTAAAAAATAGATAGGGATATTCTTGTCTGCAATACTAAGTAAGTGAAGCAATGGAACACTTTGAGTCTGAAATGAAGATGATGCAAAAATTTTAAGCCCTTCAGCCTTATATCTTGCTATTTGCTTCTTAATTTCCATGCTTTTCCTCTAATTCTCGCATTACATCCACAAGAACTTGTACACTCGTCAAAGGCAACGCATTGTACATAGATGCCCTATACCCACCTATCGAACGGTGGCCTTTAAGCCCATTGATTCTTTCCTCTGCAACCATTTGGTTAAACTGATCAGCCCTTGAATCATCATTAAGTACAAAAGTCACATTCATAAATGAGCGATCTTCCTTTTCTGCAGTTCCCTTAAAGAGGGAGTTTCGATCAATCTCATCATACAATAATTCAGCCTTAGACTTATTTACAGATTCAATTGCCTCAACTCCTCCATTTTTCTTAAGCCAATCCAAGGTAAGCATAGAAACATAAACAGAAAACACAGGAGGCGTGTTAAACATTGAGTCTTTGTTAATATGTATCTCATAATTTAGCATTGAGGGTATGTTCCGGTCATTTTTCCCCAGTAAACTATCCTTTATAATGGCCAATGTTGCTCCTGCAGGCCCCATATTTTTCTGCGCTCCAGCATATATTAAACCAAATTTCGAAATATCTACCTTCCTGCTAAAAATATCTGATGACATATCACAAACAATGGGAATATCAGTTTGTGGAACTTCATGATATTGAGTCCCAAATATTGTATTGTTAGAAGTATAATGAAAATACTCCGCATCTGAAGGGATTTCAAATCTCTTGGGTATATAATTAAAATTAGCGTCCTCAGAGGAAGCTACAACTTCAATATTCCCAAGTGTCTTAC
>DTSC01000012.1 GCA_012965625.1 Flavobacteriales bacterium
GCAGGACTTACTTTAAAAGTAGAAAACATCCCAGCCTTCCAAGAAAAGTTTGAAAAGGTAGTTGGTGAACAAATTGAAAACCAATTACTTGTGCCACACATTAATATTGATGCGGAAATTAAGTTTTCAGAGATTACGCCGAAATTTTTCAGAATCTTAAAACAATTTGCGCCGTTTGGGCCTAACAACATGATGCCTGTATTTAAAACAAAAGGGGTGATGGATAATGGATGGGCAAGCACAGTAGGGGATGACGGCAAACACCTGCGATTTAAGGTTTATCAGCAAGAAAATTCCAATATTAATTTTGGGGCAATTGGATTTAACTTAGGCAATAAACTGGAAATAATCTCTTCGGGCAAGCCATTTAACATTTGTTATACCATTGAGGAAAACCATTGGAATGACCAGATAACTTTACAGCTTAACGTTAAGGACATACAAGCCTGATCATTAATATCATCCCAAAACCCGGCCAAGATACCTGGAGATATACTTTTTGGCCTCCAAAAGGCCATGATATTCATTTAGCAGCTCTTCGCGTATGCTGTCATCATCAGAAGTTCTGATCTTTTCCCTGTTTTCAGAGATCATCTTTTTTACTTTGGCCATCTTAAAGGAATAAACTGTCCGCTCAACCGACAAGCGCAAGCCCAGCTCTTCCGTCTGCACTTTTATATGATGCTTCTCATCCCAGTTTTTACTTAATGTATATGGTGCAAATACCAAGTCGATGGCCATCTTGCTAATTTCTTTGTTTTCGTGATTTACAAAATGCTGCTGACCCCAATCTAAACTATTCTCTACCGAATACTCAAACTCCTTAAAAATTTTACCATACAGTTCATGATCAAACTGAAGGTCATCTACAAGGACTTCTTTTACAATAAAGTCGCTAACCAATACCTCCATGTTCTTAACTTCAGCATTCTCTGGCGAAGTATCTGAAGGATCCGCTGCGTCAGTTATTGGGAGTAAAAATTTACTTTCCCCATAATTCAAGAGAAACCTTATCACATCACGCTCCTGCGGCTCAGCACTTGCTTCTGTTACTTTTGATTCACTTTCAGAACCCAGAGGATGCCCAGATTTATAATCTGAAATCGGTATCTCAACCCCAGCATAGGCCTCACCCGACTCCCTGCGCTGCTGAGAAAGATTTTTTCTGCGAATCTTATTAAGCTCAGTGATCAACACCTGCTCTGAAATTTCCATTATTTTTCCACATTCATGGACATACGTTGACCTGGCAATAGCATCGGGTATTACCGCTATGGATTCAACGATCTCTCTAATGAGGGCAACTTTCTTCACCGGATCACCTTGTGCCTCTTCTAATAACAATCCCGTTTTGAACGAGATAAAGTCTTTTGCACCTTCTTTTATATATTCCTGCAGCTTTGCCTTTCCAAGTTTTTTAGAATAAGAATCAGGGTCCTCACCATCAGGAAACAGAACAATTTTAACATTCAGCCCTTGCCTCAGGATCAGGTCAATGCCCCGGAATGAGGCCTTTAAGCCAGCGGCATCCCCATCGTACAGTATGGTAATATTCTTAGTAAGCCTTTGTATCAGCCTTATTTGATCTTCTGTAAGAGATGTGCCTGATGATGACACCACATTTTCAATACCGGCCTGGTGTAAGCTTATTACATCAGTATAGCCTTCTACCAGATAACAATTATCCTGTGTTGCTATCGCTTTCTTCCCAAAATAGATACCATAAAGCACCCGCCTCTTTTCATATACTTCAGATTCCGGAGAGTTGACATATTTTGCTGCTTTAGCATCCTTCTTAAGGATTCTCCCACCGAATCCTATTACCTTCCCAGAGAAATTATGTATGGGAAATAGCACCCTGCCACGGAAACGATCATAGTGCTTTTCCTCTTTTATGATGGTCATGCCCGTTTTCTCAAGGTACTCGAGCTTATAACCTTTTTTAAGGGCCTCCTTGGTAAAAGCATCCCAGCTTTCCAAACCATAGCCCAGCTGGAACTTCTCCACCACATCCTCATTATAACCACGTTCTTTGAAATAGGAAAAACCAATTGATTTTCCCTCAGCGTTATTCAACAGAATGTCTGTGAAATATTTTTGTGCAAAGCCCAGAACTATGTACTGACTTTCCCGTTCACTTTGCTGCTCTATTTCTTCCTCAGTCTTTTCTTTTTCTTCAATTTCTATATTGTATTTCTTGGCAAGATACCTTATGGCTTCAGGATATGAATATTTTTCATGTTCCATCACAAAATTTACAGAATTCCCTCCCTGGCCACAACCAAAACATTTATAAATTCCTTTGGCTACAGAAACCGTAAAAGAAGGGGTCTTCTCGTTGTGAAAGGGGCACAAGCCAATCTTGTTAACACCTCGTTGTTTTAGTGATACAAAATCACCTACTACCTCGTCAATGCGAGCAGTATCAAACACCTTATCAATGGTATCTCTAGAGATCAAAACAGAAATATTTATAAAAAATTTGGGACAACTAAGATACGAATTTTACTTGTTGGTTTTACAGCAATTAATCGCAGTTTTTTATAGATGTACCTAAAATTGGATAGGAATGAAGAAAATGATCTGGGTTTAGAAATATTATATTTAATTATTTCTAATGCTAAGGAATTTCTCCAGGCTTTTAATTTGCCTAAGGTGATGCCGGAAATGCATTTCACACATGTTAAACCATTCTTTGGCATTAAGATATCCGAAGGCGGGATGCTGGATTTTTTCTTTGGGATCATAACCTTCGAGCTGCTTTGCAATTTCTTTTCCTATATCAATAGACTTTAACAGCTTGCCACGTAATTCCTCCAAGCTTTCTGGTGGACGTGGTATCACCTCAACAGCTTTTGGCATTTTATATTTCATGTTGGGAAATCCACCAAGAAGAAAGATAATCTTACCATTTCTGTTTTTTCTTCCGCCCCTCTGGGTATCCTCTTTACTTAAACAACGCTTCGCATTTTTTAAAAAAAAATGGTCATTGGCCAGAATAAGATGAACATATACCTGTCCCAAGCTCCATCCTTCATCAGGCGGTATTGCTTGCAAATGTTCTTCTTGATAAACAGCCAGCTTATCAAGATATAGCTTTGTGGTCTTTTCGTATTTCATTTAATTATTTTGGATTATTCAAATGTAACAAATATTACCTTTGCATATGTCAAAGGAAGAAAACAGAACAGAGATCAGTGAGCTGGGTGAATTTGGATTGATCAAGCACCTTTCAGAATTCATTGAAATTAAAAACAAAAGCAGTATTACCGGTGTAGGTGATGATGCTGCCGTCATTGAGTATAAGAACAAGCAGATAGTAGTTACCACTGACATGCTGGTGGAGGGAGTACATTTTGATCTCACCTATACACCGCTAAAGCATCTGGGATATAAAGCAGTTGTTATAAATTTGTCTGATGTGTATGCCATGAATGCAAACCCCATGCAGATCACTGTTTCCATTGCTTTTTCCAACAGGTTTTCCCTTGAAGCTATTGAAGATTTATATTCAGGCATTTTCCTTGCGTGCAAAAAATATGGAGTGGACCTTGTAGGAGGCGATACCACCTCCTCCTTGTCAGGATTAATGATCTCCATTACTGCGATCGGGGAAGCCGATAAAAAAGACATTGTACTGCGCAGCACAGCAAAAGCAAATGACCTAATCTGTGTAACAGGAGATTTGGGAGGGGCTTATGTTGGGCTTCAGCTTCTGGAGAGAGAAAAAACCGTTTTTGAAGCCGACCCCAATATGCAGCCTGACCTGGCGGGCCATGACTATATCCTGGAAAGACAGTTGAAACCAGAGGCAAGAAAGGATATTATTGCTATGTTAAAGGAGCTAAAGGTCAAACCCACATCCATGATTGACATATCAGATGGTTTATCTTCTGAACTGCTTCATCTTTGTCATGCTTCAGAAACCGGAGGCCGTCTGTATGAAGAAAAACTGCCCATAGACCATTCAACATACAGTGTGGCCAGAGAATTTAATTTTGATCCTTCAACCTGCGCACTGAACGGTGGGGAGGATTATGAGCTCTTGTTTACCATTGACCTAAAGGACCACAATAAGGTTAAAAATGATCCAAACATTACCATCATCGGCCACATAACTTCAAAAGAAGAGGGTTGTAATCTCATTACAAAGGACGGCAAACAATACCCACTGACTGCCCAGGGCTGGGATGCCTTTCTGAACAAAAAAGAAGAAAAATAGGCCTGGCTATTAATAACAGTTGGCGATTTCACTGTATTCCCTTTTGGTGTTATTGACACCATATTCTTATTGCATTATCCCAAACTCTAATTGTAATGGGCAGAAACATAAGCCAACACGTAACTTTAGCTAAAGAACCGATGGCAATAACCCATAAATTTAACTATTATGAAAGACAAATACGCAAGAATAACGAGAAAGGCCTCATTGAGCTTCCTTGGTCTTATAATCGGCACAAACTTAAGTATGGCTCAAAACAATCCGCCAGTAGCAAATAATGATACCGTAATATATAGTGGAAGCAGCATTCAAATTTCGATGTCTTCGCTACTAGCAAATGATATAGATCCCGATGGGAATTCCTTGTCATGGGATACTGTTATTAACTTAACGGGAAATGGCACCACTAATTGGTATACACAAAATGCCCCAATGTTTTCCCAACAATATTCACAGGACCACCCGGATTCTGTTTTTTTCGGTGTTGATACCCTGAAGTATGTAGTTTGTGACGATGGCACACCATCATTGTGTGATACCGCTTATATATTTATAATTGTCGATTATAAAATGTACCCATATTATACTTTTTTAGATATCAATAATATCAATGCCAGGTTCAATGTGAGCGGCAGTGATTTTTGGGATCCCCTGACAGGAAGTCCCAGCTTTGAAGCTCCTAAAGGAAGTGGAAAACACAGCATGTTTACTTCAGGCCTCTGGATAGGTGGGAAAGATAGCAATGACAGTCTTCATATTGCAGCGGTAAGATACCTGGGATCAGGAAACGACTATTATCCTGGGCCTATGATGAATGGTTCTAGCTATTCTGCATATGAGGACTCTGTTTGGAACAAGATGTGGAAAATCTCTAAAGCAGAAGTAGACAACCACATGACCAGCTGGTCCCAACCAGGATATACTGCACCTTCAGATTTTATTAGCTGGCCGGCACATGGGGATATAACAAAAGGGCAGGCAGCTGACTTGGCACCTTATTACGACCATAACCAGGATGGTAGTTACAACCCTTATGATGGAGACTTCCCTTTGATAAGAGGGGACCAAGCAATCTATTTTCTGCGCAATGATGACAGGGACGTACACAATGAAAGTGGAGGAGAAAAATTAGGCATAGAGATCCATGGAATGGCCTATGCTTTTGCCTGCTCGCCAGATTCGGCTCTTAACAATACCATCTTTGTCAATTACCAAATAGTAAATCGTTCCGGTAATACATACGACTCTACGATTATTGGAATGAACTTTGATCCTGATATCGGTGCCTACCAGGACGACTATATTGGCAGTGATGTAGCCAGGAGTACTGCATTTGCCTACAATGGTCCTGCAATTGATGGATCGGGCGCCCCTAACCATTATGGAGCCAACCCCCCAGCCCAGGGAATGACCATTTTGAAAGGGCCTTTAATGGATGCCGATGGAATGGATAATCCGGCAGGTGGCTGTGATGAAAGCATCAACGGATTGGGCTTTGGTGATGGAATTGCAGACAACGAAAGATTCGGCATGACCAACTTTCTTTTTAATTGCAATCCCGGCGCTATTGACTGCAATAGCTCAACCCAAGGAGACCCAGGAACAGCAATCCACTATTATAATTTCATACATGGATACTGGAAGGATGGTACCAGGATGCGCTATGGCGGTAACGGCCATGTCAACAACTGCAGCTCATGTGAGAATGCTAATTTTATGTTTCCAGGGGATTCAGACCCATGTAACTGGAGTACTGGAGGAATACAACCAGCAGCAGATACT
Source organism: Flavobacteriales bacterium (assembly GCA_012965625.1). GTDB lineage: Bacteria > Bacteroidota > Bacteroidia > NORP154 > NORP154 > UWMA-0041. The sequence continues at coordinate 6,005 of DTSC01000012.1, forward strand.
GTATTATGGGATGAAGTGAGTGCAGGA
>DTSC01000013.1 GCA_012965625.1 Flavobacteriales bacterium
CATTAAGGTCACGAACGATCTTCTCAGGGACCTTAGGAGCAATAAAGCCAAGGTCAGGGTTGGTTGCAAAACCAGCAGCAATAATGGTTACACTCAGCTTATCCTCCAGGGCTTCATCAGATCCAACACCCATAATCACATTGGCTGTATTACCGGCTTCAGTCTGCACATAGTCATTGATCTCAGTGATCTCATCTAGCAAGGGCTCTTCTATACCTGTAGTAATATTTAGAAGCACATAGCTTGCACCTGTTATCTTATTATCATTAAGCAATGGAGAAGCAAGCGCCATTTCAACGGCTTTAACAGCCCTGTTATCGCCTTCAGCCACAGCCGACCCCATGATGGCCACGCCACTATCTTTCATGACGGTTTTTACATCCCTGAAGTCAACATTGATGGTTCCATGAACAGAGATCATCTCAGCGATACCCTTGGCAGCGGTAGCAAGTACGTTGTCTGCCTGAAGAAATGCTGTTGACAGCTTAAGGTTTCCATACATCTCCCTCAGCTTGTCATTACATATAATTATAAGTGCATCTACTGATGCTCTAAGGCGATCGAGGCCTTCCTGGGCCTGAAGTTTTCTTTTAGGACCTTCATTAGAGAAGGGGATGGTGACAATGCCTACCGTTAGGATTCCGAGCTCTCTTGCAATGGCGGCAATCACCGGTGCACCTCCAGTACCGGTACCACCACCCATTCCCGCGGTGATAAACACCATGTGTGTATTAGATTCCAGGATCTCCTTTATCTGTTCAATATTTTCCAGGGCAGAGTTCTTGCCAACTTCTGGGTCGCCTCCTGCTCCAAGCCCTTCCGTAAGGCCTGCGCCCAGTTGAATTTTATGCGGTACCGGGCTGTTGTCGAGGGCCTGTGAGTCTGTATTACAGATAACAAAATCCACTCCTTTGATCCCTTCACTAAACATATGGTTGACGGCATTTCCACCGCCACCGCCGACGCCTATCACTTTTATTATAGATGATTGCCCTTTCGGCAATTCGAAGTTCATTAGTTTTCCTGCCATAATAACCTCCTATATTTTTGTCCGGTTTACCAGACTGGTTATATTAATATTATGCATAAAGCATCTATCCATTTTATTCTTCAGCACTATCGATATCCTGATCGTCAAAAAATTTCTCAGCCGGCTTAAACAACCAATTATCAAAAAAGCTCCCTCGTTTTTTGGTTGAATGCCCCGTCACTTTATTTTTTGCTTTCTTGCTTTCTGACTCCAGCGCTTCAAAGCCTTTAATTACCAGGCCGACTCCTGTTGAGAACAGGGGGCTGGCAATTTCTTCATTATCTGTCTGCGCCAGGTGCTGGTTCGGATACCCTACCCTAGCTCTTATGCCCGTAACATATTCACAAAGCTGAGCGATATGTTTCATCTGGCTTCCTCCACCGGTAAGGACGATGCCTGCAATTAATTTTTCTGAATACCCTGAATTTTTTATTTCATGAAATGCATATTCGAGGATCTCTGCCATCCTTGCCTGTATGATGGCCGACAAGTTCTTGACGGATATTTCCTTGGGGTCAGCACCTGCAATTCCAGGGATGGATACATTTACATTTTCCTTGGCATAGTCTGCCAGTGCAGAGCCAAAGGTTACCTTCAGCTTCTCCGCTTGGTTTCTCAGTATGGAGCATCCCTCTTTGATGTCTTCCGTGATAACGCTTCCCCCAAAAGGGATTACTGCTGTATGCCTGATAACATTGTCATAGAAAATGGCAATGTCGGTAGTACCTCCTCCAATATCTATCAGGGCCACGCCGCCCTCTTTTTCTTCAGGTTCCAGCACTGCTTCAGCAGATGCCAAAGGCTCAAGGATAAGGTCAGCAACATCGAGTCCGGACCTTCTCACGCATCTAACGATATTATTTTTTGCTGTTTCCTGGCCAGTGATGATATGAAAATTTGCTTCCAGCCGTACGCCAGACATTCCTATAGGTTTTGTGATGCCTTGCTCTCCATCAATTATATATTCCTGCGGAAGTACGTGGATAATTTTTTCTCCCGGGAGCATCACCAGTTTGTGCATATCTTCAATGAGCATGTCCACATCTTCTTGTGTGATTACATCATCTGCATTTTGCCTCGTCCTTATTCCGCGATGCTGAATGCTATTAATGTGTTGCCCGGCGATCCCAACATTTACTTTTTGGTTTAGCTCCATGGATGAAGCAGTTTCAGCTTTTTGTATGGCAATGGCAATGGCATCTGAAGTTTCAGAGATATTGGTTACAATCCCCCGTTTCACTCCAGGAGAATGTGTTTTGCCTACGCCCAGAATCTCTATTTTCCCATGTTCATTTTTCTTGCCAACGATCGCTACCACCTTTGTTGTTCCAATGTCAAGGCTAACGATTACATCATTATTGTTCATTAGTGTAAATTTTTATCCTCTTAAAACCTATTTTAATTATTTATTCACTCTTCATTTGTCTCTTTTTACAGACCACTTGATTTTTATATTTGAGATCTATGGTGCTGTAAAGGTCCCATCCTTTGTTGTTCAATCCATATTGATAAAAATCAAAAAGCTTATTTAATTTCTCTTCTATATTCGAAAAATCTCCTAAGAGTATTTTATGTCTTCCAACTCTGGTAACGAGCTGAATTTCATGAGGCCAAGCTACATAGATTTGCTGTATCTGTGCATTCCAAAACTTATTTTTATTAACAAAAGTTGCTAACAAAAAAAGATCCTTTAAATGCTCGGCATGGATATTTCCATTGGCTAGGAGCACTCGGTCGGTATAGATTTTTGACAAGGGTAATCGTTCTCCTTTTTGGTCGAGATAAAAATCTCCAAGCACATCAGACATGATCCGTATGGACGGTTTCTTCTGGCTGATCTCAATCCTAAGCTCACCAGATAATGTCGAATAGACTTCAACTTCATTAACAAAAGGGTGTGCCTGGGCAATTTGTTCCAACAGCTGAAAGTCAATTGCTGAGATCGGTTTTCCGATGATCTCAATGCCCTCTTTTTTAATCATATTCAGGATTCCTCTTTTTTCAACAAAAAAGCAATCCACACGCTGGTCTATATTAACAGTAACCTTTTCACAGATAATATTTTTCTGCTTGCTTTCAATAAATCCCATCAGCACAATTATTCCTGTAATGACCAGCAACCATCCGATCGAAGCAAGGATCTTTCTATTCAATTTAAATTTCATCCTTTTCATAATTTTCCTCATCGCCATACAGATTAAATTGTAATCTCTTTTATTGTTAAGAGCCCTAAAGGTTACGTACTATGGGCAACAATTCTCAACAGGGCTTTGTTAATAACCTAATCTGAATTTTCTCTTTTTTCAAGTCTTTTTTTAATTGGTATTACAAGCTGGTCTATATCCCCTGCTCCCAAAGTCAGCAAGACTTCAAGCTTCCCGGGGTTTAAATTTTTCAGCAGCTCCTCTTTAGAGCAAATTCTTTTATCAACCAGGTTAACTTTGTCAAAAATCAGTTGCGAATCCACTCCTGGTATTGGTTTCTCCCTAGCCGGATATATCTCCAGCAAAATCAATTCATCAAGCAATGACAGGCTTTCGGCAAATGCCTGTGAAAAATCTCTCGTCCTGGAATACAGATGCGGTTGAAAAACACCTGTTATCTTTTTACCACCATACATCTCTTTAACAGAAGAGATGCAGGCAAGAAGCTCTTTAGGGTGATGTGCATAATCATCGATGTATACACATTCGCTGGATTTATATATTGTTTCAAACCTTCGTTTTACTCCTTTATATGTTTGCAGCGCTTCCTTAATTTTATCATGATCAATATTACATTGGTCGGCCACTGCAAAAGCACCCACACTATTTTCAATATTATGCCGCCCCGGCAAGCCAAGCGCTATGTCTTTGACAGGCCCTTTGGGTGTATGCAAATCATAGCGATACTGCCCTTCGTTAATACTTATATTATCTGCATAATAATCTGCTTTTTCTTCAATGGCGTATTCCAACACAGGCACATTTGCATTTAGATGCTGCGACAAACCTTTCTTTACAAATAAGATCCCATTGTGCTTTATTCCCTTAACAAATTCTGAATAGCTTTTAGCAAGGCTATTATGGTCACCATAAACATCCAAATGATCTTCATCGATGGCTGTAACTACAGCAATGTTGGGTTTCAAAGCCAAAAATGAGCGATCATATTCATCGGCCTCGGCAATAATCAAGGAACCATCACCACTTTGAATTAAATTTGAATCGTAATCAGTGCTAATGCCTCCAATAAATGCGGTACTGCTCACTTCTGAGTATTTCATAATATGGGCGATCATCGATGAGACCGTCGTTTTACCATGAGTGCCTGCTACAGCAATTGAGTACTCATTATCTGCAATAGCACCTAAAAGCTGTGCTCGTTTCAACACTTTATATCCCGCATTTATAAAATAGCTGAGCTCATCATGCGATGCAGGTACCGCCGGTGTGTACACCACCATGGTATCCCAAGGAGAATCTTCCTTTTTAAATTCTTGTGGTATCATTTCAATATCGTCCCGATAATGCACTTTTATCCCTTCTGTTTCAAGTTGGTCGGTAAGCGGCGTTCTGGTACGGTCATAACCTGCTATATTGCATCCTTTTCCATTGTAGTACCTCGCCAACGAGCTCATCCCTATACCACCGACACCAATGAAATAATAATTTTTATATGCGTTTTGCTCCATCCTCATTTCAGGCCATCTTTATAATTTCATCAGCTATTACCCCGGCAGAATCAAATTTTGCCAAGCGTTTGATATTTGCCCCCATCTGGTCCATTTTGGCCTGATCTTTCAAGAGCTCAATTGCAGCTGGGCCGAGCTTTTCTATAGTCTCATGGTCTTTAACCAATATTGCTGCTTCTTTATCAAAAAGAGCCATCGCATTTTTTGTTTGATGATCTTCCGCCACAAAAGGAGAAGGCACCATAATTACAGCCTTACCCACACAGGCAAGTTCAGAAATTGCAATGGCTCCAGCCCTTGAGATGATCATATCAGCTGCAGAATAGGCAAAATCCATATCGCCAACAAAATCATAGACTTTGAATCTATCCATATATTTTGAATCTGATGCTTCCTGCTTTGCCTCCTTATAAAAACTCTTACCTGTTTGCCATATCAGCTGGATCCCAATTTCTGTAAAGAGATCCATGCTATTTTTTATCCCTTGATTGATTGAAAGGGCTCCTAAGCTGCCCCCTACCACGAGCACTGTTTTCAGGTTTTGGCTCAATCCAAAGTGGCTGATTCCCAAGATTCTTTTTCCCTCAAGGTTCAATATATCCTTCCTAACCGGATTCCCTGTTAAAAGGATTTTTTCCTTAGGAAAAAACCTTTCCATTCCATCATAAGCCACACAGATCCTGTTCACCTTATCACTGAGGAGCTTATTGGTAATTCCGGCATAAGAGTTCTGCTCCTGTATCAGGGTTGGAATCCCTTTTATTGTTGCTACCTTTAATACAGGCCCACTGGCATATCCGCCTACGCCTACCACCACATCAGGCTTAAAAGACCTGATAATTGACCATGCTTTTATCATACTAAAAATCAACTTGAATGGAAAACTAAGATTCTTGAGGGACAAGCTTCTTTGAAATCCGCTTATCCACAGACCAACAATCTCAAAACCTGCTGCCGGCACTTTCTCCATCTCCATCCTGTCTTTGGCACCTACAAACAGCAATTCTATATTGCTTTGCTTTTCCTTTAAAGCGTTAGCGATGGCAATGGCGGGAAAAACATGGCCTCCAGTGCCTCCACCGCTGATAAGAACTTTTGTCACGAATTGCTAATTATTAGTGAATGCATTTCTATAAAATTATGTTCAAGGCAATACCAAGCCCATATACATTAAGTCAAGGCAAAATTCTTCTTTGTGTATTTCTCCTGCATTTTTATTTTACGTGCGCTTTTGCTTACACTCAATATGATTCCAATGGCAATGCTTGTAAATAAAATTGAGGTACCCCCCATACTTACCAATGGAAGGGGTAGGCCAGTTACAGGGAATAAATTAACAGCCACGGCCATATTGATCATTGCTTGAAACACCAGGCTAAAACAACAGCCCATGGCCAATAAGGTAGCAAAAGCTCCAGGGCTTCTGGTGGCAATTCGTATGGTCCTAAAAAGAAGTATCAGGTACAATAAGATGAGAACCATTGCACCAAGGAGGCCATATTCTTCAATAATAATGGCAAAAATAAAATCTGAATAAGGATGCGGCAAAAAATTTCTTTGGGTACTGTTTCCAGGGCCAACACCGGTAAAGCCACCTTTTGCAATTGCTATTTTAGATTGCTCAACTTGATAGTTGCCCTCATTTTCCCCACTCACAAAATTTTCTATGCGATTTTTCCATGTGGCAATTCGACCTTGTGAAGGTGTGTACATGATAATCGCTACCATAATACTGAGCACGACTAAGCCTATTCCAAATAGCGAAAGCAGGTATGTGATTTTTATTCTTCCTATAAACATCAATAAGAGACAAGTAAGAAAAAGTATTACAGCTGTAGATAGGTTTGCAGGCAAGATTAAAGCACAGACCAAAATAACGGGGAAAATAATAGGCAAGAATGTTGTTTTAAATTCTTTGATCTGCCGTTGTTTTTTCGACAGCAGTCTTGCAACAAACATGATCAAGGCAAGCTTAGCAAGGTCAGAGGTTTGGAAAGAAATGCCCACCACTGGCAAGGTAAGCCACCTGCTAGCCTGATTAATGTTGGTGCCCATAAGGAGTGTCAACACAAGCATGGGCACAGCGATCCAGATCAATATTTGCGATAGCCTGGAATAGTAGGTGTATTTAATAAGATGTGCTCCATACATTAATAAAAGGCCTATAAATAATATCATAAAATGCTTAAGTAAATAATACTCAGTATTTCCAGACTGATATTTATACGCCAGGGTTCCAGTAGAGCTATACACTGCCAATACAGAAGCAAGTGATAAGATTATCACCACCATCCATATTACACGATCGCCCTTAAAATACAGACTGATTTTGTCCATTGATAACCCTTTATTATTAATACAAATTACAGCTCACGTACTGCTCTTTTAAAGCGCCAGCCTCTTTCTTCGTAATTTTTAAACCTATCAAAACTTGCACAAGAAGGTGAAAGGAGCACGGTATCGCCTTTTTGACCAAAATGGTAAGCTTTTTTCACAGCATCCTCCATGGATTCTGCAACGACAACCATTTCAATATCATCAGAGAAAGCCCTTTTGATCTTGTTGTTTGACTTCTTGTCTTCACTTATACAAATAATGGCTTTGACCTTCTTGTTTACCATTTCTTTTAGGACATTATAATCATTCCCTTTATCGACACCACCAACGATCCAAACAACAGGCTTAACCATGGTTTCAAGGGCATACCATGTCGAGTTGACATTTGTCGCTTTTGAATCATTGATAAATTCAATACCATGGACTTTCACCACATATTCCAGCCTATGTTCTATATTTTGAAAATCTGATAAGCTCTGCCTGATAATTTCTTTTCTTATCTCTAATATTCTTGCTGGAATTCCAGAAGCCATGGAATTATAAATATTATGTTTCCCTTGTAGTGCTAATTCTTGTAGTAACATTATAAATTGGTTTTGATTAAATTGGATTAATAAATTCTCATTATCTATATATGCTCCTTTATTCAACTTTTTTTGTATTGAAAAAGGAATCAGTTTTGCATTCGTTTCTCTTTTTTCTGTTTCATTTGCCACTATCTCATCATCCAGGCAATAGACAAAGTGGCCATTGTCTTTTACCAGCTGCAGAATTTTCATCTTTGCCTCTGCATATTTTTTCAATTCTCCTTGATATCGATCCAGGTGATCAGGAGTTATATTGAGCAGGACACCTATATCCAGCTCAAATTTTTCCATCCCATCCAGCTGAAAGCTGCTAAGCTCCACCACAAAATATTCGCGATCATTCTCAGCAACCTGCAATGCCAAGCTCTTTCCGACATTACCTGCAAGCCCTACATCCATTCCCGCATTTGTCATGATAAAAAAGAGCAGATGGACCGTTGTTGTTTTCCCATTACTGCCTGTCACACCAATCATTTTTGCTTTAGAATATCTGCCAGCAAATTCTATCTCTGATATCACGTTAACACCGCGATCTTTCAGCTTCAGAATTATTTCAGCATCCTCAGGAATTCCCGGACTTTTAATTACTTCGTCAGCATCCAGGATCAAGGCTTCCGTATGGCCTTCTTCTTCCCAATCGATCTCATGATTTAAAAGAACATTCTTATTATCTTCCTTCACCTTTCCCAGGTCAGATACAAAGACCTGGAAACCTTCTTTTTTAGCGAGTACTGCTGCACCTGTTCCACTTTCACCGGCACCGAGTACTACTAGCTTCATTTTTTATCTATTAATGAACTATCTCAGCTTCAAGGTTACCAGCGTTAAAACAGCCAGCATTACCGTTATAATCCAGAACCTTGTTACGATTTTTGATTCGTTAAAACCTAATTTTTGATAATGATGATGTAAGGGAGCCATCTTAAAGATTCGCCTACCCTCTCCGAATTTTTTCTTGGTATATTTAAAGTACCCTACCTGAATCATTACTGATAAATTTTCTACCAGGAATACGCCACATAATATTGGTATCAGCAGCTCTTTTCGTATAACTATAGCAAACACTGCAATGATTCCACCTAGTGCCAAGCTTCCAGTATCCCCCATAAACACTTGCGCCGGATAGGAATTATACCAAAGAAAACCAACGCAAGCCCCAACAAATGCGCTGATAAAAATTACCAGCTCACCCGTTTGCGGGATATACATGATATTGAGATAATCAGCAAAAAACATGTTGCCTGAAACGTAAGACAAGATGCCAAGAGAGGCTCCAATAATTGCGGATGTTCCTGTTGCAAGGCCATCAAGCCCATCTGTAATATTAACACCGTTGGAAACAGCTGTTACAATAAGAATCACAATAGGTATGAAGATCAGGAAGGTCCACCCAGCTGCTTTATCTCCCAAGAAGTTTATTAAGCTCGAATAATCAAACTCATTATTCTTAAAGAAAGGAATGGTTGTTTTAAATGACTTTGATTGTTTCCAGGTAACAATATTTTCTTCTTCAGGCCCATTGCTGCTTGAGGTGGACGCTTCAAGCAATGTAGATGTGCTGGTATGTTTTTCCTTAATTACAACTTCGGGATGGACATATAAAACAATGCCCACAATAAGTCCTAAAACAACTTGTCCTAAAATCTTAAATCGTCCTGCAAGTCCTTTTTTATCCTTTTTAAACACCTTGATATAATCATCAAGAAATCCGATAGCTCCCAACCAAAGGGTGCTGATAATTAGGAGAATAACATAAATATTATCAAGCTTGGCAAACAGCAGTACAGGTACAAGGATTGCTGTTAATATGATCAGGCCACCCATGGTAGGTGTTCCCTCTTTTTGGGCTTCACCATCTAAACCAAGATTCCGTACCGTTTCACCTACTTGTTTACGGATCAATAATTGGATAATTCTCTTCCCAAAAACCATGGTAATCAGCAGGGAAGTGATAACAGAGAGCGCTGCCCTGAACGAGATGTACTGAAACACGCTTGCTCCTGTCAGACTATATTCAGATTCCAGAAATTCAAATAAATAATAAAGCATAATCGTTAAAGCAATTGTTATAATTTACCCACCACCTTTAATAATTGCACTGGCCTTTACCAGCTCTTTTTTGTCATCAAAGGGTTTCCTTACTCCATTGATCTCCTGATATTTTTCATGGCCCTTTCCGGCAACCAGAATTATATCATCCTTTGTTGCTAAAGCACATGCTGTTTTTATCGCCTCTCTTCTATCTACAATTGAAAGCACCTTGGAGACATATCTTGGTTCCACGCCCCTCTCCATTTCTTTAATGATTTTTTCGGGATCTTCTGATCTCGGATTATCAGAGGTGATTATCAATCGATCACTTTTTTCACTGGCTATCTGAGCCATTACAGGCCGTTTTTCCACATCTCTATCTCCACCACATCCAAGTATTGTGATAAGATTTTCATTGCCAGATCTCATCTTATTAATGGCTGTTAATACATTTTCAAGAGCATCAGGGGTATGGGCATAATCTACAATGCCGGTAATACCAAGCCCTGCAATAAAACAATCAAACCTTCCTTCAACTGGCTCAATACTGCTAAGCACTGTTAAAACCTTCATTTGATCCTTTTTAAGAAGCAAGGCTACTGCATACACGGCCAATACATTGTAGGCATTGAAATCTCCAATTAGTTTGGTCCACACATCATTTCCATCAATATTCAATTCAAGTCCTGTAAATTGGTTTTCCAGCACTTTGCATTTAAACTCAGCCATTGCCCTCGTGCTGTACATGCTCTTTTCAGCTTTGGTATTTTGGACCATGACCTCTCCGTTCTTATCATCCTTGTTGGAAAGGGCAAATGCATCAGAACCCAGTTGGTCGAACAATCGTTTTTTAACCCTCAGGTAATCTTCGAATGAACTATGATAATCCAAGTGGTCATGAGTAAGATTCGTGAATACAGCTCCTCGAAATTTTATGCCCGCCACCCTGTTTTGCTGTATCGCATGAGAGCTTACCTCCATAAAGCAATACTTACAGTCCATCTCAACCATTTGGGCTAATAGTCCATTGAGCTGGAGAGCATCCGGAGTTGTATAGGTTGAGGCAACCTCTTCCTCGTCAATATAGTTTACCACTGTCGAGAGCAAGCCAGTTTTCTCATTCATTCCTTTAAACAACCTGTAAAGCAGTGTGGCGACAGTCGTTTTTCCATTTGTCCCTGTTACGCCAACTAATTTTATTTTGGAGGATGGATTTTCATAAAAGTTTGACGCGATATAACCAAGGGCTTCAGAGCAGTCTTTTACTTTCACATAGGTAACATCCTCATTGAACTTTTTGGGAAAGTCTTCACAAACAATTGCAGTAGCTCCTTTATTTACTGCATCGAAGATATAATCATGTCCATCAACCTTTAAGCCTCTTACAGCAATAAACAAGGTGTTGTGAACAACGGACCTTGAGTCAAAAGACACTTTGTGAACTAACCTGTTGGTTGCGCCTGCCACTTCCACAATTCCTGTTTTATATATGAGATCACTAAGTTGTTTCATGACTTGTTTCAGCTTAGTGTTAAGGTTATTCTAGTTCCCTTAGATATGAACGCTCCAGGTTCAATTGACTGAGCTACGACCATACCACCACCAATAATCTTTACTCGTAGCCCTGCATTCTCAAGGACATACAAGACATCCTTTGCCGTCATTCCTACTAAGTTTGGCATCCTGTTGTTTTTTAGGTCATTATCAAGTTTTCTAACCTCTACATGAATGGTGGAATCAATACGCTTCGTAACGGCCCATCTTGTTTCAGGATTTTGATAAACTGAGGGTATATCTAATGACGAGAGTACTTTATGCAGATCCTTTTGAAATCCATTGGTAACATAGGGCATTGGTGAGGACCCATCCTCTCTGGGACTCCAATGCTGGTCTTTTGTATCTGCCAGGTTTTGATGAATTTCCAGGGTGCTAGAATAAACCTTATCAGCAATCTCCTTAAATATTGGGCCGGCAACCAAATTGCCATAATAAACATCATTTGAGGGGGCATTAACCACAACAATGCATGAATACTTTGGGTTCTCGGCCGGAAAGAATCCGACAAATGATGCCTGATATGAATATTTTCCATCATATTTATAGCCATAACTTTTATTTGCTATTCGGGCAGTACCTGTTTTTCCAGCAATCCTGTATGTGTTGTTTTTAAGGTTTATGCCTGTGCCATTTTGTATAACCCCTTCAAGCAAAATTTTTGCATTTGCAATTGTTGATTTAGAACATATGGCTTCATTAATAATAATTGGCCTGTAAGATTTTACAACTTTACCTCGTCTTCTAATCTCTTTGATCAACATGGGTTTCACCATTTTTCCATTATTGGCAACTGCATTGTAAAATGTGAGTATCTGTAAAGGTGTTTGCCTTACTTCATATCCAATTGACATCCATGGCAATGTGATGCCAGACCAGGACTTGTCCTTTGTGTTTTTTACTACAGGCGCACCTTCACCAGCAATATCTACCCCTAAAGGTTTATTTAGGTTCATTCTATACAAGCGATCAATAAACTGTTGGGGATTGTCCTTATAACTTTGAACCAATAACTTTGAAATGCCAACATTTGAAGATTTCTCAAACGCCTGCTTAAGGCTGATCTTTCCATATCCTCCTTGATGAGAGTCATGCATTACCCTATCGTAATACTGTATTGAGCCGTCTTCTGTATCTACCGAGTCGTCAAGGCCCAAATGACCATCTTCCATTGCAGCAATCACAGCAGCAAGTTTGAATGTAGATCCTGGCTCTGTACTTTCTCCTATCGCATAGTTGTACCATTCATAATAAACGCCTGATTCACTTTTTTTTAAATTAGCAATGGCCTTTACCTCACCAGTAGAAACCTCCATTAGCACCACACAGCCATGGTCGGCACCATTCTTTACTAACTGCTCATTAAGTGCCTGATGTGCAACATCCTGAATGTTGACATCTATTGTTGTTACAATATCTGATCCATCTTCAGGTTCAATTTCCATTGCATCATGGATAGGCTTCCATACTCCACCAGAAATTTTCTGTTCTAACCGAACTCCGTTTACACCTCTTAAATACTTACTATATGCTCCTTCCAATCCTACAGGCCGAACTTCTTCACGGTCATATCCAATGGTTCTTGAGGCCAGCTGTTTATAGGGCCTTTGACGACGGTTTTTTTGTTTAAAAATAAATCCTCCGCGGTATCTTCCCAGTCTGCAAATGGGGAACCTTTTAATTTTTTTTACTTCGTTATAGTTCGCACTTCTCCTAATCAGATGGTAACGGTTCCCTGCTTTACGAGCAGTAATGAGCTCACGCCTGAACTGCCGTTCTGTTTTCTCAGAAAACAGGCCTGACAGGCAATAGGCCAGAGAATCAATATTCTCATAAAATATTTCATCTGTTAAATATTCCAGATTGGCATCAAACCTAATTTCATAGATAGGTATTGAGGTGGCCAACAAACTACCATCACTAGCATAGATATTCCCCCGTACCGCATCAATATTCTTCAGCTCTGTTGAATAGGTCTCCGCTTTAGCTCGCCAATAATCCCCCTCAATCGTTTGAATCTGGAAGGTTCTATATAAAATCCCAAGACCCATCAGGCATATTAAAAAATAGACCAGGTAAACCCTCCACAATATGTCTTTTTTAATTTCCATTATTCTTTTTCAAAGCAATTTTTACAGGAGGTCTTATGGGCTCTTTTAATCCCCCATCTATTACCACCTTAGCAATTTCAGATTGGCGACTTTTAAACATTAGCTCAAACTTGGTGGTGATATACTCGGCTCTTAATTCTTTCAGGTCCTTTGTAATTTTGTCCGTCTCTCTCACGGTTTTCTCAGCATAATGATTATTGCCGATGTAAATGATGATGAGAAGTGTTATAAATAACACATAGGGCATCCTATGGACTGCATTTTCCCTTGTTAAAAAATTACCATTTAGCAATCCAATAAAGCTTCTTGTAAAAGACCCTTTGTTTTTGTTCATATTTTTTGCTTTTCGCAATATCATCTATAATTTTTCTGCTATTCGTAGCTTGGCACTTCTTGCCCTGCTATTTCTCAGCAACTCTTCCTTTGAAGGAACAATTGGCTTTCTGGTAATGGCCTTAAATTCTCTTATCGGATTTCCGTAAAAATCCTTATCTACTTCGCCCTCAAATTTGCCTGACTCGACAAAGCGTTTTACCAGGCGATCTTCTAAAGAATGGTATGAAATGACCACGAGGCGGCCTCCTTTTTTAATTACGGATGCTGATTGTTGTAAAAGCTCTTTCAAGGCAGACAACTCATCGTTAACCTCAATCCTTAGGGCTTGAAATACCTGGGCAAAGAACTTGTTCTCCTTTCCTCTTTTTGCAAATCTTCTCAGGACAGATTTAAATTGATCAACATTTCCAATCCCCTCATCTAACCTCACTTGCACCAATGCTTTTGCCAAACTTGTGGCATTAATTATTTCCCCATAGCTTCTAAATATTTTGACCAAGTCCTTTTCTGAATATTTATTTAAAACATCTTTTGCGGTAAATTCCGTTTGATGATCCATACGCATATCTAAATCAGAATTATACCTTGTCGAGAATCCTCTTTCCGCTGTATCAATCTGATGAGAAGATATCCCAAGGTCAGCAATTAAACCATCGATTTGCCCCACCCCATTTTGAAGCAACCAAGACTTCATCTCAATAAAATTTTGGTTAACCAACTGAAATCTTTTGTGAGTCATTTTATTTTTTATTGCTTCTTTATCTCTGTCAAATGCGATTAGCCTACCTGTTTTAATTCTCTTTAAAATTTCAGCAGCATGCCCACCACCACCAAAAGTCACATCCACATAAACTCCATCTGCCTTTACTTCCAATCCTCCCACACTCTCATTTAGCAATACAGGAACATGATACTGCATTGTTCTAATTTTCTTCAGCACCTTTGTTACCCATCACTTTTTCTGCCAGTGCTGCAAAATCCACTGCTGGGTCATTAAGCACCTTCTCATAATTATCCTTATCCCATATCTCTACCATATTGATTACTGATGAAACCACCACCTTATTTTTAATCCCAGAGTACTCCACCAGGTCTTTAGGCACCAATAGCCTGCCGGTTGAATCCAAGTCAATCGACTTCAATCCTGATGTGAACAACCTTATAAAATCCAGATTCTCTTTTACAAACCTATTGAGCTTGTTGACCTCCCCTATCAGGTTATTCCATTCTGACATTGGATATAATTCCAGGCAATTCCTAAATATTCCCCGCTTTAAAATGAAGCCATCACCAAGAATTGGCAAGAGCTGTTTTTTAAGCCCAGCAGGAAGCATAATCCTGCCCTTTGAATCAGCCTTGCACTCATATACACCAATAAGATTTACCATCCCTCAATAATTAAGTTGTAAATATATAGAAGTTTTTACCACTATTTACCACTATTTACCACTTTGTTAATAACTTTTCCCAAAAGCTATCGTTTCAAAAGAGGCAAGCAATCCTTAACTCACTGATTATATGATGTTTATATTGGATTTAATTTCAGTGGTGAAAAGTGGAAGGCATAAGGCTATTATTAGATAATTTTAAAGGCTCCTAACCAAATCCGGCATTTCAAAAAGTGAGGACAAAATTGTGGATGACAGAACGCAAGATTAGTTTTGAAAATTAAGTACATTTGGCAAAGTAATAAGAAGTATGAAAGAGCAAATAAAAACGGATGGTGGATTCAGCTATTTGGAAGAAGGTGAAGGTCCTGTCCTCTTGTTGCTTCATGGCCTTTTTGGGGCTTTAAGCAACTTCAAAGATGTGATTGATCAATTCTCCAAATCCTACAGAGTTATCGTCCCAATGCTACCCATTTACAACTTGCCTGTTTTAAATACCAACATAAAAAATCTTGCAATTTATGTTAGGGATTTCATAGCATATAAAAAATTGGAAGACATTATTGTCTTGGGCAACTCTTTAGGAGGGCATGTCGCATTGGTATGTTCAGTAGAATTTTCGGAAAAATTGAAATTAATGATTTTAACTGGTAGTTCAGGGTTATATGAAAATAGCTTTGGCGGAGGTTATCCAAGAAAGAGCGATAAAGAGTTTTTAAGAGAGCGGATTCAGATCACTTTTTATGATCCGAAACATGCTACAGATGCTCTAGTGGACGAATGCCATGATATGGTAAATGACAGAAACAAGCTGATTAGAATCCTGGCTTTTGCCAAATCTGCGATAAGACACAACATGAAAGAGGATCTTCCAAACATCAAAATACCTGTTTGCTTGATATGGGGGGAGAATGACAATATAACACCGCCAGAAGTTGCGAAAGAATTCAATGAGCTGATACCAAATTCTGATCTTTTCTGGATTGAGAAATGTGGTCATGCCCCCATGATGGAGCGGCCAGAAGAATTTAACCAGCTGCTGAAAAGCTGGCTCCAAAAGAAATACCCAAATTAATCAAGCTATTTCCATTTTAAAGGCAATGTTTGTCTTACAATAATTTCTTGTGATGAAAATCAAGGCTGCAGAATTTGTAATTAGCGCTGTTACGATTGAGGGGTGCCCAAAACCAACCATGCCAGAATATGCTTTTATTGGCCGCTCAAATGTTGGAAAATCCTCCTTAATAAATGCCCTGACAAATAGAAGAAAATTAGCAAAAATTTCAGTCACGCCGGGAAAAACCAAACTCATCAATCATTTCCTGATAAACAATTCATGGTATCTGGCAGACCTCCCTGGTTATGGTTATGCCAAAGTTTCAAAAAAAGAAAAAGTCAAATGGAAAAAAATGACAAAAGACTACTTGCTTGGAAGAACAAACCTTTTATCTGTCTTTTTACTAATCGATGCTCGTCATAAACCACAAAAGCCGGATCTTGAATTCTCATCCTGGCTTGGAGAAAACAGCATCCCTTTTACACTAGTATTTACCAAAACAGATAAGCTTTCAACTGGTGAGTTAGAAAAAAATATATCCGCATATAAAACTATTCTGATAGAAGCTTGGGAGGAGTTGCCTCAAATTTTCATGAGTTCCTCGGTAAAGAAGACAGGACTTACTGCACTGCTGGATTATATTGAAGCAACAAATCCCTTATTTAAATAGGTCAGGAGCCTTCTTGGCTTTGTTCGACAATCTTCATCTTTTCTGCAAAGTGCATGCAATAATCACGCAAATCTCCAGTAATCGCCTTTTCACCTGTAGCTCTTTCAAAAGTATCAGCCATGGATACCAGTGATTGGTGAAAGAAAATTTTCATCTCATCCATATGCATGTCTTTAGTCCAGAGATCTATCCTCATGGTAGTTTTTTCTTCTGAATCCCAAATAGAAGTCATAAATGCCTTGCTAGGCTTTCTTGTGGTTTCACCATTATCTTCTGCCTCCCATTCAATTGATTCTGGGACATTATTCTCATCAAGCTTTATAGTAAATTTTATTTCGGACTCTTTTAATGGTTTTGTACTCATCTGTAATAGGTTAAATTATTTACTTCTTTGGTTTATATTTTGATTGTGTAAGTATCTTTTGGGCATTTTCCTCTAAAAACAACTGCTCTAATGTTACATTATCATGGGACCGCATATATGACTTTACAATCTGCCAACCCAGCCACCAACCAGTTCTTCCTGGGGAATTTTCCGGAAAACCACTGGTAAAAGGGCCTTCTCCAATGTATTTTATAATTTCCATGTGACTTGAAGAAAACAAGATTTCTTTATCTACATAAAAGGCCCACATTTCTCCCTCATTATTCTTACACCATTGCACCTGTTCACTTGTATAACCTATTTTTAATCGATCCTCCATCTCAGGAAACATTAGGTCTAAGGCAAAAAGCACCTTCCCATGATAAATCATTTGTGTTAACAAATTACTCTTGGTCTCATCTAAGATATAATCAGAAGTCAACCAGCCTTTCATCGCATCCGCCACAATGAATTCCCTGCTCATATTAAGCGTTTTATATTGTGGCAAACTAAGCAATTTGTAAAAATTTGAATTGCTTCCAAGATACATATCTAATCCAATACCCAATATTGAGTCAGTAGTAATAATAGCATAATTAAATCCCGAAATACAGGTTGCAATCTTAGGAACAGGTTTATCTGGAAAGTAATAAAGATAATGCTTAAACCCTTGCTCTAAACTTGTTTCAATATCTGAAATATCATTGTATTTCTCCGATGTCAATTCATAAACTTCATTTATTGATGGATCGTTTATAAATGCGAGTAAATGCAGTTTAAAAGCAGGATCACTCGTGTCCCCTATATTGATTATGTTCCTTGAAAAGAGATTGAAAAAATCACCATATTTCTTGGAGATCATTATATTTTCAAGATCAAAATTTGCTTCATTGAGATTAAACAATTCTATTTCAAACCGATTCCAATCAAGCTCAAGGCTGATATGAGAAACATCAATTAGATAAGGATTGTTTTTACAGGAGTTTGAGAAGCCAATTATCAGAAGAATACTAATAAAAGCCAAAATATTTTTGCGTTTCCATCTAAGTTTCATACTAAAAAAACACTAATATTGTAATGTTGTAACGGCTACCCATTAATTTGCACGAAAATATGAAATTAGCACATAAAAAAATATTTACTTTTTTAATCCTTGCCACATTAATATTAGGTACAACTATGGTCAAGGCACAAGATAAAAAGTTTGGATTTGGCATCCATGCTACCCCAGCACTAACCTGGATGCAGCCAGATGACGAAAAAGTGATTACCCGAGATGGAACTAAAACCGGTTTAGGATATGGGTTGATGTTTGATCTCAGGTTCGGAGAAAACTATTCACTCTCTACGGGCCTAAACTTAATTAGTTCCAGTGCTCGATTGAAATACCTGGACCCTGATACAATGGGCATTTTGTTTACCCACGATGACAAAACAGATACATTAAGTGCTTTTACTGCCACTTATAAGCTCAACTA
This sequence comes from Flavobacteriales bacterium, assembly GCA_012965625.1. GTDB lineage: Bacteria > Bacteroidota > Bacteroidia > NORP154 > NORP154 > UWMA-0041. The sequence goes on from DTSC01000013.1 coordinate 18,617, forward strand.
TATAGAGGTGCCCATCCACCTCTTGCTCAAGACCAATGAAATTGGATATATGAAGTACTTTGGTCAGTTTGGCTTTTTATTACAAGGCATGACTAAAGCAAAGGCAGATGCAACAGTGAAAGATATTTCCAATGAAGACGTTTCTAAGGAAATTAAATTTGCAAATGTAGCCCTTAGTATTGGTGCTGGGTTTGAATATTCTCTAGGGGGCAATACTGCCTTAATCGTTGCACTGATCTATAATAATGGATTTTTGAATATTTTGGAAAAAGATAAAGATCCAGGTCCAATAGAGGGCGCACCAGAATATATGGCTACTTCTAAAAGCATCGCATTGAAATTGGGTATCATGTTTTAGTATCTATAACATGAGTGTAAGATCCCGATTCAAACAGCCTGATTCGGGATTTTTTATTTAAAGAATACTAAAAAAGTGAAAATAGCTCTAGCCCAAATAAATTATCATATCGGCAATTTTGAAAGCAATATTGCCAAGGTAAAAAGTGCCATTGCCAGAGCAAAAGCTAAAGAAGCAGAATTAGTTGTTTTTTCTGAGCTGTCTATCTGTGGTTATCCACCAAGAGATTTTCTTGAATTTGATGATTTCATTTTATTATGTGAGCAAGGAATTCATGAAATTGCTAAAGCATGTAACGGAATCGCTACCATCATCGGAGCACCTGA
>DTSC01000014.1 GCA_012965625.1 Flavobacteriales bacterium
CATCATGATGTTTTCTTCAGTTCCAGCAACGATCATATCAATATCGCAACCCTCAAGATTTTCAACTGTCGGGTTGATGATCCAGTTTCCTTCATTTCTGATGATCCTGGTTTCCGAAACTGGTCCGGCAAATGGAATATCAGATACTGATAATGCAGCTGAAGCAGCTAAACAAGCCAGTGATTCTGGTGTTGAGTCTGGCCCAAGAGAAATTAAGCTTACCAGAACTTGAATCTCCGAATGATAATCACTTGGAAACAATGGCCTCAGCGCCCTGTCTATTAGTCTTGAAGTTAATGTTTCGTGATCATTGGGCCTGGCTTCTCTTTTGAAGAAACCTCCTGGGAATTTCCCCGCCGCAGGATATTTTTCCCTGTAGTCTACAGACAATGGTAGATAATCAATACCTTCTACAACTCTGGTATTAGAAACTACGGTTGCTATTAACATGGTGTTGCCTTCACGGACGATTACTGAACCGTCAGCTTGTTTGGCAAGTTTGCCAGTCTCTATTGAAATGGTCCTTCCATCTTTTAGAGTAATGGTCTTAGTAATTGGATTTAATGACATAATTTATTGTTTTTATAAAATCAATCCAGTACCCATTCGGCACCGGGTTTCATCTTAGTTGTTATAGTTTAGACAAGAAAATAATAGGAAAAGCCTGCACCTGTTAGGGTGCCCAGAAGGTAATTACTTCCTTAGCTTAAGCTTTTTTACAATCTCTCTGTATCTCTCGATATCCTTAGTTTTAAGGTAATTGAGTAATCTTCTTCTTTTACCCACCATCAATACCAGAGATCGCTCTGTAGCGACGTCTTTCTTATTGTTATTAAGATGCGCTGTTAAATGCTCTATTCTAGACGTGAACATAGCAATCTGACCTTCAGGAGTTCCTGTATCCGTTTCATTGGTATTGAACTTCTTGAAAATCTCCTTTTTTTTGTCAGCAGTCAAAGACATATTTCTTTGTTTCTATTTTTCTCTAATCGTTTAAATCGCGGCAAAGGTAATATATTCTTTTCATTATAGAAAAGGCATGGTGTATTTTCTTATCAGGGAGATATGCGCGTAATTCAACGGTTACGCCTTGAGTTCGGCCACGACTGATGCCTCCTCTTCAACTGGCTTTAAGCACATCTTAATGAGCTGGGAAATTGTGGACTTAAGGTCTTTTCTATCCACAATCTTATCCAAAAACCCATGCTCCAATACGAACTCAGATGTTTGAAATCCCTCTGGTAAATCCTTCCCAATCGTCTCTTTAACTACCCTCGGCCCGGCAAATCCTATGAGTGCACCTGGCTCGGCAATGTTAAAGTCGCCCAACATTGCATACGAAGCGGTTACACCACCGGTTGTCGGGTCAGTGAGCAGCGATATATAAGGCAATTTAGCTTTAGCCAATTTCGTGAGCTTTGCGGAAGTTTTTGCCATCTGCATCAAGGAAAATGCTGCTTCCATCATTCTGGCACCTCCTGACTTAGAGATTATAATCAACGCTGCTTCGTTTTCAATGCAGTGGTCAATTGCCAATGAAACCTTCTCTCCCACAACTGATCCCATGGAACCGCCAATGAAACTGAAGTTCATACAGGC
>DTSC01000015.1 GCA_012965625.1 Flavobacteriales bacterium
ATAGCTATTTCTTACAACAACATTGGGTGGACTTACAAGAACCAAGGCAATTATGAAAAGGCCCTGGAGTATTACTATAAAAGCTTAAAGATCAGTGAAGAAATTGGAGATAAAGAGGGAATAGCTGATTCTTACGACAACATTGGGCGGACTTACAATGACCTAGGCAATTATGAAAAGGCCATGGTATATCATTATAAAAGCTTAAAGATCTTTGAAGAAATTGGAGATAAAAGGGGAATAGCTACTTCTTACACCTGTATTGGGCTTATTTACTGGAAGCAAGGCAAATATAAGCAGGCCCTGGAGTATCATTATAAAAGCTTAAAGATCGATGAAGAAAGAGGAGATAAAAGGGGAATAGCTGCTTCTATACATAATTTAGGACTAATTTATCAAGAACAAGGCAATTATGAAAAGGCCATGGAGTATTATTCACGCAGCTTGAAAATGACCATTCCGGAAAATAAAAGGTTAATTTCCATATCTCTGGAGACCATGGGAGGTTTGTATTATGACCAGGGCAATTTAACAAAGGCCTTAGCATTGGGCTCAAAAGCATTGCAGCTGGCACAAGAAGTAAAGGGACTTGCAAGAATAAGGGATGCGGCAAACATCTTGTTCAAGACTTATAAGGCTATGGGAAATACCAACAAAGCCCTGGAGATGTACGAGCTCTACATTCAGATGAGCGACAGCATTGTCAACGAAGAGAACACCAGGGCCCTGGTACAGCAGGAATACAAATACAAATACGAGAAGGAGCAGGCCGTAGCCGATGCCAAACACAACGAAGAAATGAACCTCTCCGCAGAGAGGGAAAAACGCCAGCAGCTCATCTCCTACGGTGCCGGTGGGGGGCTGTTGCTGGTGCTGGTCTTTGCCTTTTTAATATACAACCGCTTTAAAAAGACACAAAAGCAAAAGAAGGTCATTCAGCAGAAAAACAGGCACATCACCGAAAGCATAACCTATGCCAGGCGCATACAGGAAGCAAGCCTTACCTCTATAGGTTACCTGAACAAGATACTCAACGAATATTTCATCTTATACGAGCCCCGCGACATTGTGAGCGGTGATTTCTATTGGGCCTATGAAATTGACAACGACAAGGTAATGATAGCAGTCTGTGATTGCACGGGCCATGGGGTACCCGGCGCCTTCATGAGCATGATCAGCACCTCCCTGCTAAACGAGATTGTCATAGAGAACAGCATCACCCAGGTAGACCAGGTGCTGGACCAAATGCGCAGCCGCATCATAAAAGCGCTGAAGCAGGATAAAGACAAGGCGGAGGCCTTGGATGGCCTGGACATGACCTTGCTTTTGATGGATAAAAGCAAGAAAATGCTCCATTTTGCCGGTGCTGGCCATACGCTGTACATAGCAAGAGATGGAAACATCCTGGAGGAAAAGGGCAACCCATATCCTGTAGGTTATTTCTTTGGCAGGCATAAGCCCTATTCAAGCAAGGAGATCGCCCTGCAGAAAGGGGACATGCTGTACATGACTTCAGATGGCTTTACCGAACAATTTGGAGGCAAGGATGATAAAATGTTTGGCTATGCAAAATTCAAAAAGCTGATCAGCGACAGCAAAGACCAGCCCATGGAGGCGCAAAAAGAAGCATTTTATCGCAGCTTTAAAAACTGGAGGGGAAGCCAAAGACAGATAGACGATATCTGCGTGATGGGAGTGCGGGTGTAACCTGCTAACAAATTGCCGTTGCTAATATGAACAGAAGCTGGCACCCTGATAATCTCAGATTTGGGAACATAGATAAAAATTAACTCAGCTGTTTGTTTTCTATGCGTTAAGCAATTGATTTTTTATAGTTTTGTCTACTTAAAACAGATTTTGATCGCTTAATTTTTCTTCCTTAATTTCATTCATGCTACAGTACTGGGCTAAAAGACTTATTTATCTCTTAAGAAATTCTCTGTTCCTAGGTGCACTTTCTTCTCATAAAAGGTCAAAATACAAGGAGATACCAGATAAGATCTTGCCAGTTTTGACCATAGGAGATCTTACCGATGAATCAGAACCGGAGCTTGTTGAGACGGAGCATCATAACGGAAATGTCTCCCTGGAAGAGCTGAGGTGCATCGCTAAGATCGTGAGGTATCACCAACCCAAAACAATTTTCGAGATCGGAACCTTTGACGGGCGCACCACGATGAATATGGCCATAAATGCTAAGGAGTCGGAGCTCTTCACACTTGACCTTCCGCAAAAGGAATCTTACAGAACAAAATTTCGGATCAAAAAGGGGGATCTCACCTTTATTGATAAAGAAGTATCAGGGAAAAGGTTTATTGGCACTGAGTTCGAAAGCAGGATCACACAGATCTATGCAGATTCTGCACAGTTTGATTACGAACCTTATAACAATAAGATCGATCTTGTTTTTATTGACGGCTCACATACCTATGAATATGTGATAAGCGATACTAAAAAGGCCCTGAAACTATTGAAAAATGGAAAAGGTGTTATCATCTGGCACGACTACGGATGGAGAGAGGTTGTCACTGCCTTGAATGAATTCTATCTGGATGATACAAGCTTTGCCGACCTTAAGAACATCGGTGATACCTCGCTGGCCTATTTGCATCTGCAATAATAAGGGTATTCAAAATACCTGATAGTAAATGGCAGGGCATTAACCGGCCCAATATAACTTCCCCTTGTTATAAACACCAAGCGCCTTGCCAACAAATTCATGGCCAATAAACGGAGAGTTGGCGGATTTGGACTTGATATACTTTTGGGAAAAGGTCCATTTCTCTTTCGGGTCAAAAAAGGTGAGGTTGGCCTTGTTCCCTGTTTTGATGACAGGAACATTCAGCTTAAGGATGGTTCTCGGAGCAATACACAGCTTCTCCACCAGCTGCTCAGGATTTAATCCGGAGAAAGTATTTGCTACTGCATACGCTGTTTCCAGGCCAATGGCACCAAACTCAGCCAAGTCAAACTCCCTGGCCTTATTTTCTACGTTTTCAGGGCAATGGTCAGAGCAGATACTATCTATCGTTCCATCGGCCAAGCCTTTTTTAAGTGCAGCAATATCTTGAGCAGTCCTTAAAGGTGGGTTGTATTTGAGATTACTGTCAAACTCAGCAAGGGCAGTATCATCAAGTGCTAATTGGTGAGCTGCAACCTCTGCAGTTACCTTGATCCCTTTTCGCTTGGCATTGCGTACCAAGTCTACAGATTTTCCTGAACTTAAGGTTGCAAAGTGCAGCCTTGCATCCGTGTATTCAGCAAGGTAAACGTCACGGGTTACCATGACCTCCTCAGCCAATGAAGGCATGCCGTTCAAGCCTAAGGAAGTACTGGATTCACCTTCATTCATCATGCCTTCTAAGGTAATATTTTTATCTTCTGAGTGAGTGATAACCAAGCTATTAAACCCATTTACATAAAGCATAGCTCTAGATAGAAATCCAGCATTGGGGATAGGGTTTTTTTCGTCTGAAAATGCAACCGAACCGGACTGATACATGTCGTACATTTCTGTCATCACCTTTCCTTCCAGATTTTTTGAGAGCGCGCCTATTGGGTGCACATCAACAATATTGCCTCTGGCTTTATTTCTTATATATTCTATCTCTGCTTTGCTATGGAGAGGTGGATTGGTACCAGGCATTACTGCAACTCCGGTAAACCCTCCGGCAGCTGCTGCTTTGCATCCTGAATTAAGGTCTTCTTTGTGCTCGTCTCCTGGATCCCTGAAGTTAACGTGCATATCAAACCATCCCGGTGAAACATGAAGGTTGGATGCGGTGATGGTCTTTCCTTTGGATGAAATATTTTTTCTAATGGACTTGATCTTGCCACCTTCGAGGAGGATGTCCATTCTTTTTCCGTTCAGATCGGAATTAGGGTCAATGATTTTAGCTTGTTTTACCAGTAAACTCATTTGCTGTTTGAAACAATAATCAAAGCAATTTAAGATTTAACGCCATCGTCTAAGCAAGTAGGTTTCTATTCCCAAAAAAGCCAGTGCAAAGATAATACAAAGTTTCCATAATTCTTGATCTTCATTTATTGAAGCTGCGCTGTACCCTGTTTTTAAATTGTCTGAAGAAACAAGGTTAAAGTTATTCAAGCCAAATTCTTCTATGGCATCACTGATTTCTTCATTACTCATACATAGTAGATCAGACTCTTTCCTATTGTAATTGAAAGCATAGCCTTTTAATAAGTATGATCCTGATGTAAGGATATAATTTCCGGCTTTGTTGAGATTGTCATGTAGAACCAGCTCGGTTTTATTTGCCACTTGCCTTGCTTCCGGAATCAGGTCAAACTCTTTGTCCTCTTTAGAATTGCTATTGTTAACAAGGTGATAACTTATCTCATTATCTAATTTGTAAGCAGTTTGAGGTGCTGTGATGGTTTGATTCTTTCCTATTGTATGAAAGATATTCGATGTGCTTTGGCTATTGATGGCAATCTTGTACATAATTGGAACAAACAAAGCATGAAGAGGAAAACGGCTTGCTTCTTCATCCAATGGTGAGGTAAAAAGATAAACCTTGCCATTTTGGACATTATATTGACTTAAAAAGGAGGCTCCATTTTGCATTAGAAGAAGATCATTCTTCTCAGCAGGATTATCACTTTGTATTAAATAATGCATATAAACTTCAGGAAGGTTGATGTTCTCTGGCACCTTGTCAAAAACATCAGCAAAAACAAGGTGATCCAGGTTGATCTTGTCAATTTTTGTTTGGACAGTATCCTGTTTCTTGAAATAGTCAATGGAAAGGCGGTCGTTGAGAAAATGTTGATATGAATCCAGGTCTACATCACTATTTGGAAAGATGATTAAGGACCCACCTGAGCTAAGAAACTTCATCAGCTCTCCTCCAAGCCCCGTTGATATTTCGGTGAGGCCATTTAAGATGATCAGGTGTTTTTCACTGATTGTCGAATAATCTACCTCCTGAAAGTTTACGCTTTCATACTCAAAATAGGGATCGTTTTGATACAAGGCCTCCGTATAACTCTTGGTACTGTCGTCAATGCTCAGTACCATCAGGTGATCAGCTATTGAATAATTTATAAAAAACTGGTCATCAAAAGTAATAGGGTAATCTGATAATGAGACCTCCATATTGATAATTCCTGGTTCATTGATTGTAAATGATAAAGAAGCATCAGTATAGCTTTTAGGTTCAACTGAACAGCTTCCCAAAGCTTTTTGTTGATTGTTTATCATTAGCTTTAAAGGAATGTTTTCGTATTCTTCATCTGAAATATTCCTGATCCTAACCATAATCTTATCTGCCTGATTTAATGGCCTTATTGGTGTTTCAAACCAGCAGCTGTCTATATATAGGTTGTTCCTGGATTGGGAGCTCAGTGACACCATGGTATATGCGATTGCAGAATCTGGATCGATTTCCTCAAAATTTGTATTGCTCCGTTGAAAATCAGAGATTAGGAAAGATCTTTTTCCCTCCTTACTCTCAGTACTCAATGCATCATTCTGCCTTCCGATAACCTCTGAGATAGATTTCACCCTGGATGAGATCTCAATATTCTCCACCAATTCAATAAACTCTTCCTGGTTTACAAGGCGCTGATGCTTGCCTTTAAAATCATTGGTCAGCAATTGAAACCTGTCTGTTTGTTTATAGGATTTTGCTATTTCAATGGCCTGGTTCTTTGCCTGGTCAAACAACCTGCCTTGGCTGTTTGTAGCTTCCATGCTGAATGAGTTATCCAGGTAGATGCTTGCCAGATTATCTGTTAATACAACCTTTTTTGTTTTTTCCGGAAAGTAGGGTTGGGCAAATGCAAATACCAGAAAAGAGATTGCCAGAATTCTTGTGGCAAGCACCAGCAGATATTTGAGCTTCGATTTTGCCTGGGTTTGCTGTTTGATCTCCTTTAAAAAACGGACGTTGGTGAATCGGACTGTTTTATATTTCCTGAAGTTAAACAGGTGGATGATTATTGGAATTGCAATTGCAAAGAGGGCAAAAAGAAATCCTGGATACAAGAAACTCATCAAGATGCAAAATTAATTAAATATGCTTAAGGTTATTAGAAGAACTTTATTAGAAGCATAAATATTTAACTTTTAATAAATTGTTGGGAGACAATGGTTTTTTCTCTAGTATTTACTTTCAGAATATAAGAGCCTGAACTTAATGGTGTAGTGGAGAAAGAAAAAACATTGGAACCTTGTTTGGCCACATCCTCATACAAATGCTTAATTAATTTACCTTGAATATCAAAAATAGATATGGATATAAGTTCTGCTGCTTCCATTTCAAAGTACACATAGCTGAAGTCAATACTTGGATTAGGAAAAAGGGTAGCCCCTGGCAGGGGTTCAGTAATCACAATTGAATCAAATGAAGTGCAATTTGCATCATCCTCTATGATCACTTTATAGCTTCCAGGACCAAGGCCGGATGCCATTGCTGTTGATTGTGTACTCTCATCATCCCATTGAATTTCAAATGGAGCCATGCCACCGCTAAAATCTACCGTAGCACTACCATCATTCAATCCGAATTTACTAATATTTACTGAAGTGCTTATAGCTGCTGCTAGCGGAACCTCTTCTTCTGTTAAAAGTTCTGCCACCCAAGTGAAGTTGGTAGTGCCTCTTGCATAGAATCCTGCTGTCCACACTTTGCCAACCTCGTTATATTTTCTCTGGATGCCAGAATAATCTCCCCATCGTTCATAACCAACAATACGATCTACATAGCCCTCTGCTTCTTTTAGGGAAACAAGTTCAGAATAGGTGTTGTTTGAGCTGTAGAGCAAGGCTGATATGCCAGGGTTCCTTGTTGGTGAGGTATGGTCCATTCCTATTATGGCTTGACGGCTGCAGTCATGCGTACCGGTATACGCAATGTTCGGATAACCAAGATCCAAAGAATCATCTGCAAGAATGGTAGCGGTAAAAACAGGGTCTGAATCCAGATTATTGATAAAACCATGGTAGATGGCAGCAAGACCGGAAGTCGTATCAATGGTGCAGGAAACATATTGAATTTCACCATTTTCAATAAACCCCCCTAAGATCCTCGCATCATTGGTGGCCATAGAATCAACATGGCTTTGGCGTCCATTGGGCGGAACCCCATAAGGTACATTGCAATGTCCCAGCTTTATATCCAATACGGTATTTGTGTCGTATTGTGTTCCCGAAATATTTAAGAGAAATACAGAGTCGCTCAATAAGGTAAAATTCTTATTAGAAAGTAGATTAATAGCAGGTCCTACAGGGTAGGAGCCACCTTGAATTGGATTTAAGTTTCGGATATATTGATCGTTATATTTAATATCGCTCCAGAGGCTTGTACTTAGCAAGGAATCTCCATCATAACCATTCTGTTTGTCTATCTGCCAGATAATGGTGCGGGAAAATCCAGTTTGCCAGGGCTCATTGTCTCTTAATAAGTTAACCGTCAGAAAAAGCTCTTCCTCCGTTATGGCTATGGCCGGATAATCTGTCCAGGTGGTGTCGTTTAAGGGATTGCCTGACAGCGCATACAGGCTCCAGGGGTCAGAAGGGTCATTAGTACTGGAGAAGCAGACGATGACCTTACTCTCATTGCTTAACCTGCCATTTAGGAATATCAGTATAAAGCGATCTGCTATGGGGTCATACATGACCTTGGGGTCATATTTATCGTTAAGGGTGAATTCTGAGGAGAATGCGTGCAGGCTTATTGGAGCCATGATTACAGTATCTATATTTATATCATAGGTGAAAACACTTGAATTATAGGCAGTCACTATCTTGCCGTTATTGGAAATAGCCAAAGTATTGTCATTGGGCCGTCCTCCAGTTAAATACTGGATTAGGGTATCTCCATTTGGAAGCTTAATGGTGTTAGCAACTGGAAAGCTTTCTCCGATTATAGGGTTCAGTACTGATGCACCTTGCCATGTTTTTTCAGCTTGTTGAGTCTGGGGATACTTCTTGGCAGACTTCTTTTTAAGCTGTTCCAGTGCAAATCTTGAAGAACCCGGCATAGGCATCTCCAGGTTCTGCAAGTAGGGCTGGTAATCATGTTTTATATCTTTAACATTTAGTTGAGCTGCTTTTACGACCTTAATTGCCTGCTTTGAATATTCAATTTTTTGGGCATTACTCATCTGGAATACCAAAAGTACCAGCCCAATTAAAATAAATTTTCTAATAGCTTCCATTTATTCTTTAATCTGAATTCTTTGCTCTCTTATGGTTTTGATCCCTTCAAATATTATCCAAAGTTGTGAAACTCCTATTACTAATGCAATAGTAACGAGCAAATAGTTTTCACCATCTAAATACATTAACAAGTTGAAATAGGTGGCTATAAATGTGATTGCTGTTATAAAAAGCATTGGGGCCAGGGTATACCAATATTGCCGGCCGTGTTGATAAAGCCACAATGATATTACCAATAAGGTCAGGGAACCAAGCAGCTGATTTGTAGCGCCAAAGAGCGGCCATAATTTTAATCCTCCGGCACCTGTTCCATCTGACAATACCAATACCAGGGAAAACAAAACAGCAGCTGCAGATTGCAAATACCTGTTCTCTGCTAATGGCCTGACCCTGATTGCCTCCCCAATTTCACCAATAATATACCGCTGGATTCTTACTGCTGTATCTAAAGAGGTTGCAGCAAAGCTGATCACCATTACACCAATAAAGGCCGCAGCCAAGGAGCGGGAATTTCCCTGGGCATCAATCATGGTTTGGGTTATACCGATTTCTGAAAGAAATCCTGCTGTACCATTTACAAAGGCAGAGAGCTTTGGGCCAAGTCCTTTAGCAAGCTCAAAATTATCATAATGGTTATGCCATGCAGCAGAATTTTCAAATCCGGCAGCAACAGCAATTGTTGCGGCAATCGCCAGGGTAGCTTCTCCGATCATGCCTCCGTAACCGATAAACCTTGAATCCTTCATATTGGCAAGCTGTTTGGCGGTGGTACCGGAAGATACCAATCCATGAAAACCGGATATGGCACCGCATGCGATAGTTATAAATAAAAAGGGAAACCAGGGAATAGGGTTCCCTGACAATTTAAATGCGGGAGCGTCCATTATGGGTTGTGCAACAATGATTCCCAGATATATGGCGATCAATCCTACGATGAGCTGATGGGAATTAATATAATCTCTCGGCTGAAGCAAAGTCCATACAGGAAGTATCGAAGCTACAAATCCATAAACCAGGAGAAACAGGATCCAGGTCATGACCTCCGAACCATTTACCCACATATATTCAGGAAGGTGTACAGGATATTGAAATCCGACATAGATCATGTAATATAATAGGAGCAAAGCAGCTAAGGAAGGGAGGAGCAGGCTTTTTTTCTTTTTATAGGCCCACCACCCAATAAATATGGCAATAATGATCTGAAAGTTAATGGGAATTACGGTGCTTGGATAATTTACAAAGAGAGTAGCAATAATATAGGCAAATACGGCAATTACGATGAATACCAGAAGAAAAATAACTGTAAGGAACAGCATCTTGGAGCGCTTCCCAATTATACTTTCTGTTATCTGTCCGATTGACTTTCCCTTGTTCCTGGCGGAAATGACCAAAGCGCCATAATCATGGACTGCCCCCATAAAAATACTTCCTATTACCACCCACACCAAGGCAGGTACCCATCCCCAAATAATGGCAATTGCAGGACCAAGAATAGGGGCTGCTCCGGCTATTGAAGAGAAATGATGACCGAACAAGACATGCTTCTTTGTCGGAACATAATCTACTCCATCATTGAATTCAACAGCAGGTGTGGTTTCATCTGAATCAGAAGTTCTAAATATATACGAGGAAAGGAATTTTGAATAAAAGCGATATCCGATGAATAGTAGTAGCAAACATATCAAGGCAATTACCGCAGCATTCATTATAACATAAGATCAAGCGTGACAAAAAGGGCAAAGACGACACTTGCTATGCCGTTAGTCGTGAAGAAAGCTAAATTTATTTTGGAAAGATCATCTGCTTTTATTAAGGTGTGCTGGTAGGCCAGGAGCAAGATAAAAATGGCACAGCCTACCCAGTACCAGATACCAAACTCTCCATAGATCCCAGCATAAAGTATAAAGCCCGCTGTAAGTAAATGAAAAACAGAAGACAGCATTAGTGATGCCTTTAGCCCTAAGAAGACCGGAAACGACCTGAGGTTTTGTGATTTATCAAAGTCAATGTCTTGCAGTGCATAGATAATGTCAAATCCGCTAACCCAAAACAAAACTGCAAAGGAGAAGAGCAGCGGTATCCAATCAAACTCACCTGCAACTGCCAGATAGGCACCGATAGGCGCCAGCGAAAGTCCCAGTCCGAGAACCACATGGCTCAAAAAGGTAAACCGTTTTGTGTAGCTGTAGCCTAGAATTACTATTAGGGCCACAGGTGACAAATAGAAGCAGATTTGATTGATAAAGTAGGTTGTCAGGATAAATAAAGAAGCATTAATGATTACAAAGACCAGGGCGGAATTTGCTGATATCAGTCCAGATGGAATTTCCCTGATTGATGTTCGGGGGTTCTCTTTATCAATAAAACGATCTATGAACCGGTTAAAAGCCATGGCAGCACTTCTGGCAAATACCATGCAGAGCACAACCAGCAGCAGCGTTTCCCATTGAAAACCATCATTCTTTCCAAAGACTGCCAGAAAGAATCCTATGATGGCAAAAGGAAGAGCAAAAATTGTATGGCTAAATTTAACCAGAGATAGATACTTGGATATAGTAGTGCCCAATGCCATGGTGCAAAATTAAGTAAAATTAGAATAGTGGGTTTTTAATCCCAGCATTTTGCGATATTTGTCAGCGTTATTATTTGATGTTTAGAAACGAGCATGAAACCAGCTACACCAAAAGGAACGCGAGACATTTCACCAGCAGAAATGGTGAAGCGCAATTTTATTTTTGATACTTGCAGTAATGCATTTCAAAAGTATGGCTATTTGCAAATTGAAACGCCCGCCATGGAGAATAGGGATATACTCAGTGGCAAGTATGGTGACGAGGGGGATAAGCTGATCTTCAATATTCTGAACTCAGGAGATTTCTTGTCAAAGGTGCCTGGGGAAAGTTTGGGAAATGCAGCATCTAAAAATCTGGTGAAGCATATTTCGGAAAAAGCCCTGAGATATGACCTGACCGTTCCTTTTGCCAGGTATGTTGTACAGCACCAAAATGATATCACGTTTCCTTTTAAAAGATATCAGATCCAACCTGTATGGAGAGCAGATCGTCCGCAAAAAGGACGCTATCGTGAATTCTGCCAATGTGATATTGATGTTATTGGTTCAGGATCATTGCTGAACGAACTTGAGCTCTTGCAAATAATTGAGGAGGTTCTCTCAAAATTAGGTTTGGAAGGAATAAGCATTGGTATTAACAACAGAAAGATATTAAGTGGACTTGCGGAAAAACTCGGTTTAGAAGCGCAGTTTGAAGATATGGTTATTGCCTTGGATAAAATGGACAAGATAGGCATTGAAGGGGTAGAGAAGGAACTTGTGTCCAGGTCAATTCACAAGGATTCAATAGATTCAATTCTTGCTTATACCAAAATTACCGATCTGAAGCAGCTAAGGAGTCACCTTAAAGGTACTGCTGCCGAAGAAGGTATTGACGAATTGGAATTTATTTTAGGGCAAGCCCATGAACTTAAACTAAAGAATGTAAAGTTTGATGCTTCTCTTGCTCGTGGCCTTGACTATTATACTGGGGTTATCATTGAGGTAAAATCTGATAAATTTCCAGGAAGTATCTGTGCGGGTGGCAGATATGATGACCTTACAGGCTTGTTCGGTATGAAGGGGCTATCTGGAGTGGGGGTCTCCTTTGGAGCTGACAGGATCTTTGATCTATTGGAGCAGGAAAATCTTTTTCCAGAGGAATTGTCTAAAGGGCCAACAGTTTTATTTGTGAATTTTGGAGAGGCAGAAGCCCTCTATTCATTGAAATTAGTATCGCAATTGCGTGAAGATGGCATTAGTGCAGAACTTTATCCGGATCCGGTGAAGCTGAAAAAGCAAATGAGCTATGCGAATGACCGAGGTGTTACCTATGTGGCACTTATAGGGTCTGATGAGATTACATCAGGAAAGTTTGTCTTAAAGAATATGGAAACTGGTGAACAAGCTGCTATTACGCCGGAAGACTTATTAAGCACCTTATCATAACCAGCGACAAGAAAATCAGTACATGAGCAAAAACATCCATCAAATATCTGAAAAGAGAATAGATCTCGATCTTTTAAAAAGGCTGTTGCAGAACAATATTCGGCTTGAGCTAGCCCCCAAAACAATTGCCAAAATTGAAAAGTGCCGGAACTATCTCGACGAGAAAATTGCAGTATCAGATACGAGTATTTATGGTGTAACTACAGGCTTTGGTTCCCTTTACGATCAGCTAATACCAGAAGATGATCAGGAGCTATTACAAATTAAGCTGGTAGAATCGCATGCTGCGGGCATTGGGGATGAGGTGCCTGAAGAAATTGTAAAAATGATGCTTTTCCTGAAAATACAGTCCCTCTCTTATGGGTATTCTGCAATAAGTTTAAGTACCATCCAAAGGCTGATAGATTTGTTTAACGAGGAGGTTTTGCCTGTAGTTTACCAGCAAGGATCTTTAGGTGCCTCAGGAGATCTTGCACCATTGGCTCATCTCGCTTTACCCTTGATAGGTAAGGGGGAGGTCAAGTATAAAGGAAAACGACTGCCTGCAGGTAAGGTCTTGAAGGATTTGGGTTGGGAGCCAATCCATTTGCAATCAAAGGAGGGGCTAGCATTGCTAAATGGAACACAATTTATGAGTGCCTATGGTACCTGGTGTCTGGTAAAGGCAATGAGATTGTCAAAGGAAGCTGACATGATAGCAGCGATGACCATTGAGGCATTTAATGGCAGTGTTGAACCGTTTGATGAATTACTGCATAAGATCAGGCCTTATAAAGGCCAGCAAAATTCAGCTGCCTTGATTTCACAGATAAGAGAGGGAAGTGAGATCATGGCCTCAGAAAAAAAGCACTTGCAAGATCCATATTCCATCCGTTGTGTTCCCCAGGTGCATGGTGCTTCCAAGGATGCATTGAACCATATCCTTGATGTATTTTTAATTGAGATTAACTCGGTAACAGACAATCCAACTATTTTTCCGGATGAAGATAAGATACTTTCTGGTGGGAATTTTCATGGACAGCCCTTGGCAATAAACCTGGATTTTATGAGTATTGCATTAGCAGAACTTGGGAGTATTTCGGAGCGTAGAATCTTTAAGTTATTATCTGGTCAGAGAGGATTGCCACCATATCTTATTGCCAATCCCGGGCTGAATTCTGGATTTATGATCGCCCAGTATACAGCTGCATCCATCGTGAGCCAGAATAAGCAGCTTTGTACTCCAGCTTCCATAGACACCATTGATTCGTCAAATGGACAAGAGGATCATGTAAGTATGGGTGCCAATGCAGCAACAAAAGGCTTTCAGGTTGTCAATAATATCGAGAAGGTCTTGGCCATTGAGCTTTATGCTGCAGCGCAGGCGCTGGATTTTAGGAAACCAATGAAGTCTTCACCAATTATTGAGAATTGGCTTGATGCCTATCGTAAGGTAGTTCCGTTCCTGGATGAGGATAAAGTAATTCATGAAGATATAGTCAAAAGCATCGCCTTTTTGCAACAGTCACAAATAGAGTTTGAGTGATGGTACCAACTGGGCCATTAAGCTAAAGATCTATTTGGGAGCGCTCTATCAAAGGGTAGTTAAAAAAGAGAAGAATAAGATTAAAACAATAGGTGAGGGGAACCCCTGAATTATCCAGGCTATAGATTCGTAATTTTCTTTTCCTTGGGATATTTCACAGAATAAACCATCTTCAGCTTTTTTGTTGCTCCTCCCGCGATTTCTAAATCCCAAACTAATTTACCGGAATCTTTGCTGTAATGGGCACCAGAAATATTCTCGATTTCTATTTCAATTTCCTTGTTTGATGAAAGGGGGATCTGGTCTACAACACTAATCAAAATCGCATTTTTATTATTATTCCTCACCGAGATCTCAAAACCATGCGTTTCTTTTTTATTGACGCCAATGATCTTTCTGCTCATAAAATCCTTTATTCTCTCCCTGGTTATAATAACAGAATTGTCCCTTCCAAATGAAAGGTCCAGCGTATCGCTGGTAGTTTGTGTGTTTATATAAGATTTGCCCACATAGGTGCCATCAAAATAGATGTTTGCATTACCCGATAACAATTTATAGTCCTCCCAGCCACTGACCTTTGCTAATAAGAAAGCTTGTAAGTCCATTTTTGGTACGGCAAAATGCTTAAAGTTGGCTGGAAGCTCATGCTGGCCCACGTTAACATCATGGTGTAGACCATCACTTGGTATGGTGTAGGGTATCTCAATGATAAACTCAACACTTAATTGATTTGTCTCTGTCTTTGTATAGCTTGCTGTAGTTTCCGCCACTTTATACTTCTCAGGAGCACTGCCACTTCCCATACTTGGCAGATCCAATGCTATAGAACTTTCCTGTTTATATGAACTTGGAGCTGATGTAGCTCTTGAATAGTAAGGCTTTGGCACATAATAGTTTAATGTCCATGGGTTTAATATGGGTTTGGTGCCACTCCTTTTGGGGTTTAATGTAGATAATGTCAGTTTTACATTGCTCCAGGAAATTCCAGAGTTCTGATACACCTTAGCCTTATAGTCCAATAAGATAGGTTTATTAATATCTTCCGCCCTAAGGTCATAGGTTGGTGTCCATCCAGCTGTATGTATAAAATAGGAGATGCTAAACTTTGCCGGTGTTCTTTCTTTTGCTGAAACAGCAATTTCTATTTCACCGGTGGATTTGTTTCTATTTGCATTTAAAACAGCAAGCTGTTTAGAGATCTTGATATGTTCTTCCTTTAATTCTTTTTGCTTTATCCTTATTTCGATTCTCATTAAATTAATCGCCAGCAGTCTTTTTCTAAATAAATTGGCGACTTCCTCCAAATCCAGGGCATCCACCCCAATTTCCTTGTTGCCAATCGATTTGTTCGCAAGCAGCATGGACTCTTCCTGGTTATAAACAGATTCTTCTCCTTTCAAAATAGCTAATTGCTTGTTGATAGACTTTATAGAATCCTCTAAAACCAGGACTTCTTTGGGTTTATCATTTATATCCAGGTAGTTTAATTTATGCGATACCGATAGAATCACGAAATTGCCCTTTCCCTTCACCTGTAAGCTGTTGGGATCAATACTTGGCGATAAGCCTTTTAATTTCAAATAGGTGGTGCCATTGTTTATGGTGGTATTCCCAGTCCTGTTGATCTCTGCACCGGCTTGATAAACAGTTACGTTTTTAATAGTAGAACTTAAGGGCTTCTTCTCCCTTTTTTGTGCAAGGGAAATATGCAGGGAAGCTAAAAGAAACAGGCTTATAAATATAATTCTCATCTACCGCGAAGTTTAGCAAGCAACCTAAGGATTTCAATATATAACCAAACTAGCGTAACAGTAAGCCCAAAGGCCCCATACCATTCCATGTATTTGGGAGCTCCTCGTTCAGCTCCTTGTTCAATAAAGTCAAAGTCCAGCACCAGGTTCATGGCAGCAATAACCACTACAAACAAGCTGAAACCAATGCTAAACCAGGAGCTGTTATTGATATCCATTATTGCCAGGCCACTACCAAAAAAACTCATAACAAAACTTATTAAATAAACAATCATGATTCCACCAGTAGCTGCGACAACACCAAGCTTAAAGTTCTCCGTAACTTTTATCAAGCCAGACCTGTATGCGAAGAGAAGACTGAATAAGGTTCCAAATGTTAAGGCAACCGCTTGAATCACAATACCGGGATACATGCTTTCAAAAACAGCGGATAGTCCGCCTAAGAGCAGGCCTTCCAGAAAAGCGTAAATAGGTGTTGTTATTGGGGCATATTTTTTCTTAAAGATCGTAATCAATGCAACGATAAAACCTCCGATCCCACCTCCGATCATCCAGGGGTAGACAGCCGAGATATCCCCTTGTTCATAAAATAAGTTCCAGGTATAATAGGCACCAACAATTAAAATGAGTAATGATAGCGCCGTCTTATTGACCGTGCCATTAATTGTCATTTTCTCATCGGTTATTACCAAGTTTTCAAACGATTTGCTACTTAATGCAGGATTTGCTGTTCTCATATGTTAATTTGGTTCTAAAGTATGCAAAGGTAAAAAATATAAGATGTGCCTGAGCAAGAAATATGCCAAAACTTATTGCTTATTTACCAATATCCTCATTCCAAAGCAGGGGATTCTTTTTAATAAAATCCTGCATCATCCTAAAGCATTCCTTATTGTCCAGGTTAACAATTTCAACGCCATGGTCTTTCATAAATTGTTCTGCACCCGCAAAGGTTCTGGATTCTCCAACAACAACTTTCTTGATCCCAAATTGAACCACAGCTCCAGCACAGAGGAAACAAGGCATTAGGGTGGAATAGAGAATTGTGTCCCCGTAATTCTTAACCCTTCCAGCGTTCCTCAGGCAATCGATCTCGGCATGGGCCATGGGATCCGATTGTTGCACCCTTTGATTGTGCCCTCTCCCAATCAATTTTCCATTTTCCGCCATTACTGAACCAATCGGTATTCCTCCTTCACTCAGGCCTTTTTTGGCCTCATTTATAGCAGCCTGCATATACTTGTCTGTTTCTTCACTTACTCTCATAACCAGGTACAATTTTTTGCCCATCATAAGCCTTAAATTCTTTCAAAAAATAGTCTGCAATTCTATAATGTGTATTCTCGTATTTTAGTTTTGATACATTAGTGAGTATGGCAATAACGAGCTCTGCCTCTTTGTAGATAATGAATTGGGTAGATCCGCCTACAGAGCCCCCTCTGTGTCCGAACCAGCTTCTTCCCTTGTCGTCCTGTTTGATCCGCCAACCTATTCCATAAGCAAGCTCTTTACCCGCTGTGGTACGCTGCTTGCACAATATAGTATCCAGGGTCTCACGTTTCAGGAATCCCGCTTTTAGATGAGCATTGCCAAACTTAATCAGGTCTTCTGTAGTAGAAAGGAAGCCTCCGCCTGCCCATTTATAGCTGTTGTCCACATGTTGTGCATTGTAGACTTTCCCCTGCTCATCATACATATAAAACTGCGTGCGATGCGCTATGATACTATCATTATAATCAGCAAGGGTATTGGTCATTCCCAAAGGAACAAATATGTTCTCTCTCATAAAGTCAAGAAAATTTTGTTTGCTGGCCCCCTCAATAACCGCACTGACCAAATTCCATCCATAGCTGGAATACCGGAATTCTGACCCAGGAACAAAAAGTAGTGTATCCTCCTGAAATATCGCTAATCCTTGTGTAACAGTATTATACTTTTTGTCCATAAAGAATTCATCTCCATGGTAATGCCGTATTCCCGCTGTATGGGAGGTGAGCTGTCGAATAGTTATAGGACCTCGCTTTTTTGGAAAGGAGGGCACATACTTTTGAATTGTGTCATCAAGACTGATTGTCCCCCTTTGGTATAATAATGCGATTCCTGAGGCAGTTACCGGTTTGGATACACTGCCTATTCTGAACTTGGTCTTTCCGGGCATTACCGGTATCTTATGCTCTAGATCAGCATAGCCAAAACCTTCCGACCAAACCATATCACCTTTTATTGAAACCGAAATGGAAAGGCCAGGAACCTGGTTTCGTTCTATAAATGCTTCAATTACAGCCCTGGCCTTTACAATAGCACTATCAGCAGGCTGCGAAAAGCCGTAAATCGGAAACAAGTATAAAAGGAGAAGAAGGTATGTTCTTGAGTTGATCTTCATGTGCTTGCTTTTATTTTCTTGCTTGTAAAGTTAATAGACTTAAAGATAGGCATTAAATGCCATACTAGCCTTTTAGCATCAAAAACAACGAGGCTGGATTCGTAATTCAATAAATAAATATTATCAAAAAACCAATACTGATAAATGTTTCCTAGGAATTTTATAAATTTGACTATGCTACGCCTAACCCTCATAAGCTCCCTCTGCCTTTGGCTCACCGCAGCCTCAGCTGTTAACCTCGACTCGCTCTGGGGGGTGTGGAACGATACAAGCCAGCCTGATACCAATAGGCTGAAAGCCATGCATAAGATAGCCTGGTATGGTTATTTATTTTCTCAGCCCGACAGCGCTTTTTATTTTGCGCAAGTTCAATATGACTTTGCTAAATCTGTAAACAATAAAAAACAGATGGCAGATGCTATAAATATACAAGGCGTGTCATTTGCAATAAGAGGCGACTACGGCAAAGCTATAGACTACTTTTTCAGAAGCTTAAAAATACAAGAGGAGCGGGGAAATAAAAGCGGCATTGCCGCCTCTTTAAGTAACATTGGAAGTACTTATAAGAATCAGGGCAATTACGCCAAAGCCATAGACTATTACAGAAGAAGCTTAAAAATAGAGGAGGAGATAGGAGATAAAAGAGGCATTGCTATGTCTTTGATAAACATTGGAGGCATTTATTATAATCAGGGCGATTACGCCAAAGCCATAGACTACTTTTCTAAAAGCTTAAAAACAGGTGAGGAGCTGGGAGATAAAAGAGGCATTGCTATCTCTTTGAATAACATTGGACTTATTTATTCTAATCAGGGCGATAACGCAAAAGCCATAGACTATTACACCAGAAGCTTAAAAATAAGAGAGGAGCTTGGAGATATAAAAGGTATTGCTACCAGTTTGAATAACATTGGAGGCATTTATTATAATCAGGGCGACTACGCCAAAGCCATAGACTATTACACTAGAAGTTTAAAAATACAAGAGGAAATTGGAGATAAACAAGGCATTGCTATCTCTTTGAATAACATTGGAAATATTTATAATAATCAGGGCGACTACGCCAAAGCCATAAACTATTACAGAAGAAGCTTAAAAATAGAGGAGGAGATAGGAGATAGAAGAGGCATTGCTATGTCTTTGAATAACATTGGACTTATTTATAGTAATCAGGGCGACTACGGCAAAGCTCTGGAGAAAAGCACAAAAGCACTGAGCATTGCAAAGGAAATAGGTGATGTTCAACAAATCAAAGCTGCTTCTAAAAGTTTATGGGAGACCAATAAAAAGCTGGGAAAGCACATCCAGGCCCTTGAAATGCACGAGCTATACATTGAAATGCGCGACAGCATGCTTAGTATAGAAAACAAG
>DTSC01000016.1 GCA_012965625.1 Flavobacteriales bacterium
CATAACCTCTTGATTATGGATATTATGGAAAAAGTGGCTAGGAAGCATAAATTCAGGGTCTTAGTTCATGAAAAACCCTTTTCAGGAATTAATGGTTCAGGAAAGCACAATAATTGGTCAATGTCAACCAATACTGGAACTAATTTATTGCAGCCTGGTAAGAATCCAAAAGCGAATCTCCAATTTTTAACCTTTTTTGTTAATACAATTAAAGCGGTAAATGACCATGCAGATTTGCTCAGAGCTGGTATTGCCTCTGCTGGCAATGATCATAGGTTAGGAGCAAATGAAGCACCTCCTGCAATAATTTCAGTATTTATCGGATCTCAATTAACAAAAGTATTGGATGATATTGAGAAAAAGGTAAAGGATGGGAAGATGACTCCGGATGAGAAAACAGAGATTAAGTTTGATATAGGTAAAATACCTGAAATTTTACGGGATAATACTGATAGGAATAGGACATCACCATTTGCCTTCACAGGGAATAAATTTGAGCTCAGGGCAGTTGGTTCAGGATCAAACTGTGCATCTGCTTTGATCCCTTTAAATGCTATGATGGCTAATCAACTGAAAGAGTTTAAGAAGGAAGTTGATACCATCATTAAAAAAGGAGTAAAGAAAGATGAGGCAATTTTTCAAGTGCTCCGAAAATATATTATCAGTTCAAAAGCAATTAGGTTTGAGGGCAATAACTATAGCGATCAATGGGTAAAGGAGGCAGAGAAAAGAGGATTACCCAATATTAAATCAACCCCTCTAGCTCTGGATGCTTTTGTTACAGAAAAAAATGTTAAGTTGTTTGAAAGTTTAAATGTTTTAAATCAGGTAGAGCTCAAGGCAAGACAAGGAATTAAACTTGATAAATATACGATGAAGGTTCAAATAGAGTCTAGGGTTTTGAGTGATTTGGCAGTTAATCAAATTATTCCAGCAGCCATCAAGTACCAAAATATTCTTATAGAGAATGTTAAGGGTTTAGTAGATCTTGGCCTTGTAAACATTGGTGCCATGAAAACCAAAAAGGAATTAGTTGCCTCAGAGGGTACAGATGCCACTTATATAATTCAGCCAGAAGATCTAAATGGTAATGGTTTACCTGATTATTCTAATGCGCATACTCAGGTTGAAACCATAAAAACAATTTCTGCTCATATTTCTGCCATAAAGGTTTATAATGATAGCATGAAAAATGAGCGCAGCAAGGTTGATTCGATTGAGAGTTCACGGGATCAAGCAATTGCGTATTGTGATAAGGTAATGCCTTATTTTGATAAAATAAGATATCATGCAGATAAACTTGAAATTATCGTAGATGATGCGCTATGGCCATTGCCAAAATACTGGGAATTGTTATTTACAAGATAACTGCTGGCTGTTAATAGAGAACCTTGACCTTTTGCCATATCATGGCAAGAGGTCATTTTGTATTTGTATGAACTATATAGCTTGATCTTTTTTCTTCTGAATAAAGTCTAAATAATTTTTTAATTTAGCCACCGTTAATGATGTTAGGATACTGATAATGAATATTAAAAAGCTGCTTTTAATATTATTTGTTTTAACCATCGTCTGCAATTCTGCTGATGCTCAGA
>DTSC01000017.1 GCA_012965625.1 Flavobacteriales bacterium
ATCCATCTCCCTAATCTGAAAATAGTGATTACGGGTGAGGGCAGGGTAGCTGGTGGTGCCAAAGAAACACTGGATGCGATGGGGGTAAAGCAGGTGGCTCCTGATGCATACATCAATGAAAATTTCGACCATGCAGTGTATTGTCAGCTTGGAGTACTTGACTATAATCGCCATAAGGATGGAATAGCTAAGGATGAAGCCCATTTTTTTGAACATCCGGAAGAGTACAAAACAGGATTCACACCTTACCTTAGTGTAAGCGATATTTTTGTTTCCTGCCATTTCTGGGATCCTATGGCGCCCAAACTTTTCACAAAGGAAGAGATAAGCGGAGATAAATTTAAGATCCAGGTGATCGCAGATATCAGCTGTGACATTGGTGGTTCTGTTCCTACCACTTTGGAGGCCTCTTCCATTGAGGAGCCTTTTTATGGGTTCAACCGTGAAACAGGAGAAAAAGGAGCAGCCTTTGATGAGGGCAACATAACCATCATGGCGGTAGATAACCTGCCTTGTGAGCTGCCCAGGGATTCATCTGAAGGGTTTGGCAACGACCTGGTAAAGGATGTGCTTCCTCATTTGCTGGGTGATGATGCAGATGGGATCATTGCCAACAGCTCCATAACAAAAGATGGAGCGCTGACGGAGCAATACACTTACTTAAAAGACTATGCCAGCAGCTAGGCTTCAATAGAATTACAGGCTTTAAGCGCTGCAATAGTGCCGGTGGGGTTTTCTGAAGCAAACACGGCACTTCCGGCTACCAGCACATCAGCTCCTGCTTCAACCAGCTGCCGAGCATTTCCTTTATCCACGCCGCCGTCTACTTCTATTTTTGCAGATGCACCTTTATCTTTTATCAGCTGTTTGAGATGTTTTACCTTGTCGTAAGTTGCCGGAATGAACTTCTGCCCACCAAATCCGGGATTTACAGACATTACACAAACTAGATCTACATCTGTAATGATGTCTTCCAGAAGCTTGACTGATGTATGCGGATTGATAGCAACTCCAGCCTGCATGCCTGCAGCTTTTATCGCTTGTATTGTTCTATGCAGGTGCGTACAGGCCTCAAAATGAACTGTATAAATATCGGTGCCCACGGCTTTGAAAGCATCAATATAATCATCAGGTTTTGTTATCATTAGATGCACATCCAGAGGTTTCTTCGCATGTTTTCCTATGGCTTTTATAACAGGCAGCCCAAAAGAGATATTGGGTACGAACACTCCGTCCATCACATCCAAATGAAACCAATCAGCATCACTCTGGTTAATCATTTCCGTATCCCTTTGAAGGTTGGCAAAGTCAGCGGCTAATAAGGATGGGGCGATAAGAGGGGCCATATTTTAAAATGATAATTCTGTGTAATTTAGTTGAGGTAAAATTACCAATTAAATTAAAGCGCCAAGGTATAAAATTGGAAACTGGAATAATCCAGGCCCAGCATGTTCTTGAAAATGGACTCGATTAGGTTTAACCGAGATAAGATTTTAGCAGCTTGCTCTTAGATGTGGATTTTAGCCGTCTGATCGCTTTGTCCTTTATCTGGCGTACACGCTCCCTTGTCAGGTCATATCTTGATCCGATTTCTTCGAGGGTCATAGGTGGTTTGCCACCCAAGCCGAAGAAACATTGTACCACCTCAGCTTCCCGTGGTGGCAAGGTAGCCAGCGCCCTTTCAATTTCGTTTTGAAGAGACTCATTGATCAAACCAGAATCCGGTTTTGGGGAGTCCTCACTTTGCATGAGGTCATATAAGTTTGCTGAATTTTCTTCATTGTTGGAAACAGGTGCATCCATAGAAACATGCCTTCCGGAATTCTTCATGGATTCATTCACATCTTTTGTGGACACCTCAAGACATTCTGCCACTTCATCAGCAGAAGGCTCTCGCTCAAATTTCTGTTCCAATTTTGAAAAAGCTTTATTGATTTTTTGGATAGAACCAATTTTATTCAAGGGTAATCTAACCACCCTGGCTTGTTCAGCCAATGCTTGTAAGATCGATTGCCTGATCCACCAAACGGCATAGGAGATAAATTTAAATCCCCTGGTTTCATCAAACCGCTGAGCAGCTTTGATCAAGCCCAGATTTCCTTCATTAATAAGGTCAGGCAAGGAAAGACCCTGATTCTGATACTGTTTGGCACAAGAAACGACAAATCTTAAGTTAGCTTTGGTAAGTTGTTCTAATGCTATTTGATCTCCAGCTCGGATTTTTATTGCTAACTCTACCTCCTCTTCTGCAGTAATAAGCTCCAATTTGCTTATGTCAAGTAGGTACTTGTCCAGAGAAGCAGTTTCCCTGTTTGTTAGTTGTTTTGTAATCTTTAATTGTCTCATAATTGCATCTGCTTTTTTTCAGCTCTTTATAATGGATAGCTAACTTTTATGTAATGGATAGCCACATTGTAACGGAATTAAGGGCTATTTGGTTACATTTTTTAGCATTATTTTGCTAGGTAAATAAAAAAGTTCATTTTGCCCACAGAACAAAACGTACTTTTATCGATGCTCCATTTAATTTTATGCTTCCTCGGCTGTGCTTTCAGGCTTGGGTAAAAGTACTTTTCTGGAAAGCTTGAATTTTCCTGATCGCTCATCAATTGCGATCAATTTTACTTTAACCTGATCACCTTCCTTTAAAACGCTGTTAACATTTTCCAGTCTTGACCATTCAATTTCAGAGATATGAAGCAATCCTTCCTTTCCAGGCATGATTTCAACAAATGCACCATAAGGCATAATTGATTTTACAGTGGATAAATAGACCTCTCCAACTTCAGGCCTAGCAGTGATACCTCTTATCTTTGCCAGCGCTGCATCAATTGACTCTTTATTTTCAGAAATAATATCAATGATACCTTTACCATCCACCTCCTCAATCACTATGGTAGCTCCTGTAGTTTCTTGCATCTCCTGGATGATTTTTCCACCAGGACCAATTACAGCACCAATAAATTCCTTGTCAATTGTGATCTGGACAATTCTTGGCGTATGAGGCTTGTAGTCAGCGTTTGGTTTTTCCATGGTCTTCTTCATCTCTCCCAAGATATGTAGCCTTCCCGCTTTTGCCTGCTCCAATGCCTCTGTTAACACTTCATGCGAAAGCCCATCAACTTTAATATCCATCTGGCATGCAGTAATACCATCTTCCGTACCTGTAACCTTAAAATCCATATCTCCCAGGTGATCTTCATCACCAAGGATGTCAGATAAGATACAGTATTTTCCATCTTCATCAGTTATCAGCCCCATAGCAATACCAGATACCGGCTTTTTAATTTGCACACCTGCATCCATCAGTGCGAGGGATGCTGCACATACTGTTGCCATGGAGGAAGATCCATTTGATTCCAGAATGTCAGAAACCACCCTTATTGTATAAGGGTTTTCACTTCCACTTGGAATAACTGGCTTCAGAGCTCTCAATGCTAAGTTGCCGTGACCTACCTCTCTTCTGCTAACGTTGAATCGCATTCTTGCCTCGCCCGTTGAGAATGGGGGGAAGTTATAATGAAGCATAAAATTTTCTTTCCCTGAGTAAACAACGCCATCAATAGTTTGTTCATTCATCTTGGTTCCCAATGTTACGCTTGTCAAGGCTTGCGTTTCTCCTCTTTGAAAGATAGCAGAGCCATGTGTGCTGGGGGTATAGTTGACCTCAGACCAGATGGGCCTGACCTCATCCATTTTTCTTCCATCAAGTCTTACATTTTCGTCGAGCATAACCCTTCTGATAGCTTCTTTCTCTACATCATGGAAATACTTACCTGCTAATCCTTCTTTTTCTCCACGTTCTTCTTCACTTAAAGTTTCGAGGTACCCTTGCAGGATAGCTTTGAAACCCTCTGATCTTTCCTTTTTATTAGGGTTGCCTTTTTTAGCAATGTCATACGTGGCTTGATAAGTAGCAGCCCTTACTGCTTGTCTTAGGTCTTCATCATTATCTTCATGGTTATATTCTCTTTTGTTTTTTGAGGATTCAACCTTTGCGGCCAGATCAACCTGTGCCTGGCACTGCACCTTGATGGCATCATGAGCTGTTTTAATGGCTTCCAGCATTTCTGCTTCAGTAATCTCGTCCAGCTCTCCTTCTACCATCATAATATTATCAGCCGTACCAGCTACATTCAGTCAATGTCGCAGTCTTCCAGGTCTTCCAATTTAGGGTTGACGATAAAATTTCCTTCTTTTCGGATCACCCTAGTTTCAGATACAGGACCTGCAAAAGGAATGTCAGAAACAGCAATCGCCGCTGAAGCGGCAAGACAGGCCAAAGATTCGGGGGTGGAGTCTTTTCCAAGTGAGATTAAACTTACAAGTACCTGAATTTCAGCATGATAATCTGATGGAAATAAAGGGCGTAACGCTCGGTCAATAAGTCTTGAGGTTAATGTTTCATGATCACCAGGCCTTGCTTCTCTTTTAAAGAAACCGCCGGGAAACTTTCCGGCTGCTGGATATTTCTCTCTGTAATCTACAGATAGTGGAAGGTAGTCAATTCCTACTGCTGGCTTGGTGCTGGAAACAACGGTTGCTAAAAGCATGGTATCTCCTTCTCTTACCACCACGGCACCGTGCGCTTGTTTAGCAAGTTTTCCGGTTTCAATTGTTATTGATCTGCCATCTGGCAAATTTAAGGATTGGGTAATTGGTGTTATAGACATAATTGTTTGTTTTTGTTTCACTATTTGTAAATAGCTTGTTTATATGTGATTCGCCGTTTGCGAAATTATTAGATAATTGACTGAATGTAGCTGTTTCAGCTAATGCTTAAGGTACAAGGTTATAGGTCATCGGTATATTTTACCGCTTGACTTATTTTCTCAGGTTCAATTTCTTGATGATCGCCCGGTATCTTTCAATATCTTTAGAATGTAGATATTTTAGAAGCCTTCTTCTCCTACCTACTATTAATACCAGGGCTCTTTGTGAAGCTAAATCTTTCTTGTTAGCTTTAAGGTGCTCTGTTATCTCTGCAATTTTTGCTGTAAATAGGGCAATTTGGCCTTCAGCGGTACCTGTGTCCGCCTCCTTGGAATTATGTTTTTTAAATACTTCCTTTTTAGTTTCCGCAGTCAAAGACATTTTCTTTGTTTCTTGTTTTTCTAATCGTTCATTTTATTTAAGGTGCAAAGGTAATATTATTCTTTTAAAGAAACCAGATAAAATACTTTTGGTAAAAATGCCAAGAATAATAATGGAAGCCTAAGTTTTGTATTATTAACAATAAGGCCGGAGTAAATTGTTAAAGCATTAATTTCCCAACATCCTGAGAAGTTGCGAGAGTTTTTCTTTCAGGTCCTTACGTTCAATAATCATATCAAGGAATCCATGTTCTAAAACAAATTCAGAAGTCTGAAAGTCTTTTGGAAGGTCTTTTCCTATCGTTTCTTTAACAACTCTAGGGCCTGCAAACCCTATCATTGCACCAGGTTCAGCAATATTAATATCACCAAGCATTGCAAAAGAGGCTGTTACGCCTCCGGTAGTAGGATCTGTAAGCATAGAGATATATGGGAGCTTGGCCTTAGAGAGTCTTGTTAACTTAGCCGCTGTCTTTGCCATTTGCATTAAGGAAAAAGCAGCCTCCATCATTCTCGCTCCTCCAGATTTGGAAATAATGATCAATGGCACCCTTTCTTTTATGCAGAAGTCAATTGCTTTAGCAATCTTCTCCCCAACTACAGAGCCCATGGAACCCCCAATGAAATTAAAGTTCATGCAAGTGATTACCACAGGACGTTTATTCATATATCCATAACCGGTAGTAATAGCATCCTTTAGTCCCGTCTTTTTTTGTGTATCAGAAATTCTGTCTTTGTATTTCTTGGTATCCTCAAATTTCAGTGGATCAGTAGGTGAAATACCAGCATTCAGCTCCTTGAATAGCGTTTCCTTTCCATTATCAAATAAGATATTAAAGTATTCCTCATAACCAATCCTCTGGTGATACCCGCATCA
>DTSC01000018.1 GCA_012965625.1 Flavobacteriales bacterium
TTATAAATTCGGCAAAAGGATCCACACTTATTTTTTCAGCAAATTCCTTTAATTTATTGTGGTCTCTCTCCAGATTCTCCAAAACATTCTGATTAAAGGTATCACGGAGTTTACTCATCACCTTCTGGACAATAATACCAAGTTGGTTCTGAGCAGATTGCAACAGAAGGTCCATCAAAGCAGCACTTAAAAATAATGTCTGATTTCTATACCAATTATCAGGAATCTCAGCAATCTTCTTGTGTAGCTTTTCTCCAGAATTAATCTGCATCTGTTTCCTTCTCCTCATCAAGCCAATAATATCTGCTCTTCCTATATCCTCGCTAATCAATCCAATAGTATTCTTAAGGGAACGTCCAATAATAGCTGATTCTTCTATTGGAAGTTTAATCTTATCTAAGTCATTATACTGTTCTTTATGGTCAGATACTTCATTCGCAAGTGCACTTTCTGCTGCTTCATCTGGCAGGGACTTATCCTCAGAATTTGAAGTCAATTCATCATCCGCTGAATTGGTTCTTCCATTTGATGATTCCTTTTGCCCAATAGCTATTAAATTAAGTGCATTCCTTTTCTCTTTTTGGAGGAGCTCATGTGAAAAATCACCTCTGATCAAGCTTTCTTCTATAGTGACAAAACTCTTCTTCATATAGTAGAACATAGCTTGAAGTCCTGATATCTGCTTGAAGCCAGATTTACCATACGTCTTGAGTAAGACATAAAGAGCAAGTCTCAATTTCCCTGGAAGATGATATGCAATCAATTCCCGTAAAGGAATTTTAACCGCAATGGGTTTCCCTGTAAGGCTTGCCCAGGTCCTTTTTCGGAATTTGAATATCTTAACAGACACTTTATCTCCCGGCATGGAAACTAACTCATCTTGCGAGTAAAAGACCTTTATATATTCTGGACTTTCTTCAATAATTTTTCTTGTTTCAGAAAACACCCACTCATATCCATCTTTTAATATATCCCTTTGAAGCAACAAACTTGTCTCTTGAAAATCCAGAAATAACTTTCGTGAATTATAAAGGAAATCGCTTTTAACCTTAGAGATAAGCTTTCTATTCTTTGTCTTGCCGGCTTGCATCACATAACCTGTCTTTGTAAAATATGATGAAGGATCAGGCATTTCCTTATCTTGTAAATTTCGCTCAAGTTCTTCGTAACATCTCGTTGTATAATCAGCTACTTTCTTACTGAGATACTGGTCCTGACGGCACAGTTCTCGTAAGAAATCACTATTATATTGTGATGCTAATTTTCTAAACCCTTCTGTAAGATAAGATACAGCGTTTGCGACTTCTTCTTTTTGAGAAGATTTATTATTAGGTGTCAAGATAATCTATCTTTTGTTTCAAAGGACAAAATTACAGTAGATTTAACAAAAGTAAGGAAAGAAACGATAATTATTAATTCAAATGAGATTGGGTCTTTGTATTCAATAGTTTTATGATGGCTTCCAAATTCGATGGTTCAAACCATGATATGTCCTTATCTTTTTTAAACCATGTCAATTGTCTTTTTGCATATTGCCTTGTATTAGTTTTAATATCATCAATGGCGGTATTTAAATCATACTCACCTAATAAGTACCTAAAAATTTCCTGATAACCGACCGTTTGCAATGATGAGGCTGAACGAAAATCCAGCAATTCTTTAGCTTCTTCCACCAGACCTCCTTCAATCATGCGATCGACTCTTTGATTGATCCTATTATATAGGTCATCACGGTCAATATTGAGCCCAACCTTTATAATTCCATAATCTCGTTTCTTTATAGACTTGGTCAAATAAGAAGAAAATGGCTTGCCCGTCCCCCTATACACCTCCAGAGCCCGAATCACCCTCCTCGGATTATTAATATCAGCCATGGCATAATATTCAGGATCTACCTCCTCCAACTCCCTGACTAATCTAGGGAATTTACCACTATCATAAATTTCATTAAGCAAGGTACGAATTTCACTATCAACGGCAGGGATCTCATCAAGACCCTCACAAACAGCCCTGACGAACAAACCAGACCCACCAACTAAAAAAAGAATGTCATGTTCTTTAAAAAGATTTTTCAAAGTTCTATTAGCATCTTTTTCATAATCAGATACTGTATACGATTCATGAATAGAGAGCGTAGAGACAAAATGATGTTTTACCAGGTTCAAATCTATTTTTGAGGGTTTGGCTGTTCCAATATCCATCTCTCTATACAGTTGGCGAGAATCTCCTGATATTATCTGAGATTTAAAATAAGTCGCAAGTGTAATTGCTGATTGTGTTTTTCCAACTGCTGTTGGACCAACCAATACGACAAGATATTTTTTTGGAGTTGTAGTAATAATGGGAAAGAAATTCAGCTATTAATTATAATCATTGTAATCATCAAAGGAATCATCTTCTATTAGATCTTCCTCTAATATACGGTTAGCACTTTTTAGTACTTCTGAAATTTCTTCTTCATCATCAGACAATAACATTTCCACATCATATTGTTTAGGTGAATTACCCTCAACATTGATAATCGCCGGATACTTGATCTTTGGTTCCATAGGCAAGATTTGTACAAATTCAATATAAAATTTCCAAACATTCATGAAGTCAAAGATGTAGACCAGCCGATCACCTGCCCCAGATGTAATTGCACCTATAATGGTATCTTTCATCACTTTAATGTCTTCGCTGGAATCCCCCTCATTCATATCAAATAGTGTAAATTCTTCTCCTTTGTTCCATTTTGCATCACTCAGATAAAAGGACGCCATTTGAGAATTGTCAAATTCAAAAGCCGTTTGAATACAATCATGAAATTCCTCTAAAGTATGGTTCTCTTGTACATCAATATCCCTAAAGATATCTTCATCCTCATTCTGGAGTAATACCCTAAACCTATAGACCTTCATATGACTTAGAAATGAATGATACTAATATACGAATAATATTCTAATTATAAATTATATTTCCAGGCCAAGTTCCTTGCCAACAATTAGCATAAATTTCATAGCCTCCTCTTTCTCATTACCAATATCTCCATTCAATATTGCTTCACGAATTTTAGTTTTAATAATTCCTACCTCTTTACCTTCCTTAATATTAAAAGCTTCCATAATCATCTTTCCTGAAATTGGGGGTTGCCAATTTCTAAGCTTATCTTTTTTCTCAACATCTTTAAGCTTCTTTCTTACAATATTAAAATTGTGCAAGAACTGTCTTACCTTTACATCATTCTTAGAAGTAATATCCGCCTCACAAAGTTTCATCAAGTCATCAATATCATCTCCAGCATCAAAGAGCAACCTTCTAACACCTGAATCAGAAACAACATCCTTGACAAGAGCAATTGGTCGAAGATGAAGAAGTACCATTTTCTGAACAAACTTCATTTTTTCATTTAATGGTAATCGCATTGAGCGAAATATTCCTGGAACCATCTTTGCCCCTTTAAACTCATGGCCATGAAAGGTCCAACCAGCCTTATTATTAAAACGTTTCGTTGAAGGCTTTGCAACATCATGCAGTAACGCCGCCCATCTCAACCATAAGCTATCCGAAGTTTCACAAATATTGTCCAGCACCTGCAGTGTATGTAGAAAATTATCCTTGTGGCTTCTTCCTTTTCGTTTCTCGACTCCTGAAAGATCAACAAGCTCAGGAAAAATTATATGAAGTAACCCAACATTATACAACATCTTAAATCCCATAGACGGCTTAGGGGATAATATTATTTTATTCAACTCATCTGTAATGCGTTCTTTAGAAACAATTTTGATCCTTTCCTTATTCTCTCCTAGAGAATTGTATGTCTTATCCTCAATTTGAAATTTCAGCTGACTTGCAAAACGAATTGCACGGAGCATCCTTAAAGGGTCATCAGAAAAAGTAACGCCTGGATCCATAGGAGTTCTGATAATCTTTCTTTGAAGGTCAGCAATTCCATCAAAAGGATCCAAGAGTTTCCCATAATTAATTTTATTAAGCCCAACGGCTAAGGCATTAATGGTAAAATCTCTTCTATTCTGGTCATCCTCAAGGGTGCCATTTTCCACAAATGGTTTCCTCGAATCTTCCTTATATGATTCTTTTCTAGCTCCAACAAATTCCACTTTCTGGCCTTTAAACTTGACCATGGCAGTCCCAAAATTCTTATAAATGGCAAGGTCCACATCTTCACCCAGTTTACCAGCCACCTTTTTTGCAAAAGCAATTCCAGACCCAACCACCATGACATCTATATCCTTGGTGGGTCTTTTAAGAATCCCGTCTCTGACATAGCCTCCTATGACGTAGGCATCAATACCTTCCTCGTCAGCAACTGCTGATATTACTTTAAAAATAGGTTCTGACAATTTTGTGATCATATAATCAACGTATTCTCTGGGGGGAGCCACCAGAGTCTATCCTTAATATTCTTGAAGGTACCATAGACATTTCCTGGCCATCAGGTAAATTTAATACATAATCAGCACAGTCAAGAATGGAAGCTGGTATTTTGCTCTTCTCTATAGCAGTTATCTCTTTCGAAGGATTTGCAGAGGTTGAAATGATTGGTTTACCAAAACTCCGGATCAATTCTTTGCAAAGTTTTGTCTTCGCTACACGAAAAGCCACTGTACCATCACTTCGAATTACATTACTTGGGAGACCATAACATTTTGGGAAAACCATGGTAGTTGGCATCTCAGAAGACAAAAGCTCCTGTATTGATTTACTGAAAGAGTCCACATAGCCTGTTAACATATCAATCTCATCTACCATCAGAATATAACCCTTTACTAAATCTCTATCCTTTATAATGCTAACCTTATCTACAGCAGCTTCATTGGTTGCATCACACCCAATACCCCATAAAGTTTCTGTAGGATAAATGATCGTCCCACCCTTTTTCAAAACCTTGACAGCTTGTTCAATAATACTTAGACCAATCATATTTATGGTTTTTCAAATTGGTCAATAGAAATAGTTGAAGCACATTTAAAATGGCCTTTTGGGCATTTCCTGTGTCCATGAATGCCACAGGGCCTGCATTCCAACGCTAAAGTTGATTGTATAATTCTAGATTTCTGAGACAAAGGCCCAAATCCAAATTCAGGAATTGTTGAACAAAATACGGCATTAACCGGAGCATTAACTGATGATGCAAGGTGTAATGGTGCTGAATCATTTACGTAATTCATTTGAGCATCCTTCATTAGAGCTGCCGTTTGAAGAAAGGTAAGTTGTCCCGCCAGATTAATAATCGCTGTATTCTTTGCCTCATTGGCCAGATCATTACATGCATCGAAATCTGTTTCACCACCTAATAGAAAAATCTTTTTATTTAGAACAGCAATCAGTTCCAGCCACTTTTCTTTAGGAAATTGTTTTGTATACCAAACTGAGCAAGGAGCGATACAGTAATAAGGCTCCGTTTTATATTTTATAACATAACTATAATCAATCTCAGCAAGATATAATTTAGGGCAGGATTCTTGTGCATCTGTGATATCAGCGATCAACTTTTGATTTCGTTCCGTCTCATGCTGGCCATCCATTTTGTGGTCGACCACCCTATTAAACAGAAAAGAGAAAGGATTATTCCTAAAACCAATTTTTTGGCCTCCCCCAGAGAAGGCAGTAATGAATCCACTCGAAGCAAAACGATGCAAATTAATTACATAATCATATTTTTCTTTCCTGACTTTTTTTATATTTTGAATTAAGCCAGCATACTTATTATTTGACTTATCCCATATCAAAACCTCATTGATCTTTGGGTTTCCTAATATTAAACTTTCATTGCCCTTGCGCAATAGAAAGTCAATCTTTGAAGCAGGATAATTGATTGCTAATTTCTCTACAAGGGCAGTTGCAAGAATTACATCTCCTATAAATGCAGTTTGTATGATAAGGAACTTTGACAATGGATGTAAATACCGTACTTTTAGGGATGGGAGATTCTTATAATAAACAATTGATCATTTTGAATTAGGTAAC
>DTSC01000019.1 GCA_012965625.1 Flavobacteriales bacterium
CGGTACGACCGACACCAATTATAGCGGAGCTCTATCCAACCCCAAGGTAAGTGAAGAAGAGGTATCCTACCTTTTAGCAGCTACAAAGAAAATATTCCCCAACAACCAATTGAAAATATCAGATATAATCTCCAGCTATGCCGGGATAAGGCCATTGATCCACGAAGAAGGGAAGCTTCCTTCAGAAATATCCCGTGAGGATGAGGTCTTTATTTCTAAAGCAGGATTAGTTTCAATAGCGGGAGGAAAGCTTACCGGATTTAGAATAATGGCAAGCAAAGTAATGGATCTGGTAATAAAAAAACTACATAATCAATATGGAATTCAACACAGAAAATGCCAGACAAGGCACACTATTATCAACGGTGGCAAAATAGAAGATATCTTGGTTTTCCATTCTAAGCTCACTACGTTGGTGGAAAAATCTGGATTGGAGGTCTCAAATACTAATTACCTATTACAAAATTATGGCAACCAGGCAGAAGCAATACTCAATAGTCTTGATCGCGAAATCCCAGATAAAGATAAAGCACTTGCAATAGCTGAGTTACAATTTGCTTTATCGCATGAATCTGTATTTACCTTATTGGATTTCTTTTCAAGAAGAACAGGTAGGTTATTTTTTAACCCAAAGAGCATTCCGCCTCTATTGGAAGCTGTTGCTGATGAAATGAGTGAAGCCCTGTCCTGGGACAAAAACAAAAAGGAAGAAGAAATCAAAAAAGTTGAACAAGCTATGGCAGATTCAATTAATTTTGGCTTATCATAAATAAAAAAATATAACCATGTCAACATTTTTAGCAGAATTACTTGGAACCATGATCCTTATTATTCTTGGAAACGGCGTTGTAGGAGGTGTCGTCCTTAACAAATCGAAGTCTTTTGGCTCCGGATGGATCGTCATCACCCTTGCATGGGGCCTCGCTGTATCTATGGCTATTTATGCGGTAGGCAGTGTCAGTGGTGCTCATATCAATCCCGCTGTAACCTTGGGTCTTGCAGCTGTAGGAGAATTTCCCTGGGAAGATGTTCCGATGTATATAACGGCACAAATGCTAGGCGCATTTATCGGAGCCATCATAGTGTACTTCCATTACCTGCCCCACTGGAGGGAAACTGAAGACCAGGAAGCCAAGCTTGCAGTATTCTCAACGGCTCCTGCGATAAGGAACACCACTTCGAATTTATTATCAGAGATCATTGGAACCTTTATTCTTGTACTTGGAATTCTGGCCATTGGCGCTAATGAATTTACGGAAGGCCTCAACCCATTGATCGTCGGATTCCTGGTATTAAGTATTGGGATGTCATTAGGAGGCCCAACAGGTTATGCCATTAATCCTGCAAGGGACCTTGGGCCCAGGATCGCCCATTTCCTTTTACCCATAGCAGGCAAAGGCGGCTCGGATTGGCGCTATTCATGGATACCAGTGGTAGGCCCAGTGATCGGCGGTATTTATGGTGGCTTATTTTACTATGCAATGTTTAATAATGAGGTAACTACATCATTCTGGGTCTTTACTGCTATTATAGCGGCCTTAATGATCGCCGCTTTCTTTAAAGAAAAGAAAGCGGGCTAAGCA
>DTSC01000020.1 GCA_012965625.1 Flavobacteriales bacterium
GGTGTATCAGACGTGGAGAAAAACTTTGATCCAACAACTGGTGTTGTTTTAGATGGTGTATTTATTGGAGCAAATTCCGGCGCCATGTTGAAAACGTTTGATCTTGAAAAGGTTGAAATACTCAGAGGTCCACAAGGAACATTATTTGGAAGAAACACCGTTGCAGGTGTCATTAATTTAACAAGGACACGCCCCACAGGAGAAATTGGAGGAAAAATAAGAGTTGGTTATGGCGATTATGATACCAGTCTAGTAGATGCTTTGTTTAACTTTGGTAATGAAACTGCCGCTTTTAAGATAACAGGTACTCATCGTGAACAAAAGGAAGGTTTTTTGACAAATTTGGTTAATGGAGAAGACTTGGGTAGAGAAGAATATTATCAAGTCACTGCGAATGCCCTTTTTGCTTTTAACGAAAACATAGAAATTGAATTAACCTTTACTGATGAACAACAAGATCAAGATGCACATACTACTTTAAACATGGGTGGTGCCGGAACTTGGTGGTGTGCTGCTTATGGGCAATGTTCACCCGGTCTTGGTGTCCCACAAAGTGGAAACAGATGGGCTGTCTATAATAACGAGCCAAACAGAAGAAATGCCTTTTTTGCCAGTAAAACTGGGATATTAGAGGTCCGGTGGGATATCTCTGAAAATTATAAGTTAGATTACATTTTCGGAAGAAAAACTACAGATGAAGAAGTAGATCAGGATTGGGATGGTACACCCCTTACCCTTTATCATACAGATAGAAGGGCTGAATACGAACAAGATAGTCACGAACTACGTGTAACAAGCGATTTAGACGGAAACATTAATTTTGTAGCAGGTCTTTACAAGTGGGATTCTGAATACACTATTCCCATGGAGAGTCGTATTGGTTTCTTTGATCTCTTTGGAGCGGTCCCAAGATTAGATCCATTGATAGTAGTTCCTATCTACAACTATACTCACCAGGAAACCGAATCAATGGCTGTGTTCTTTGAAGTTGATTACGATATAAATGAACAATTTACACTAACTGTTGGCGGGAGATATATTGATGAAGAAAAGAATTCTCGTGCTTGTCAAGGTGGCGGCCCGTTTCCTGACTGTGGCGCATTAGATACGTTTGCAAAAAAGAGTTGGACAAAATTTACACCAAAAGTTGCTCTAAGCTATCAGCAAAGTGACAACGTCCATTACTATGCATCTTATTCTGAAGGCTACAGGAGTGGTGGTTTTAATGGTAGATGGGGCAATCAGTTTAGTGCGGTAAGACCTTATAAACCTGAAACAGTAACCAATATTGAAGTAGGCGTAAAATCAACCCTTATGGACAATACTTTACGAGTTAATGTAGCTGTCTTTGATATGCAGTATGACGATAAACAATTTGATGTTGATATTCCAGACACTCTTGCAGCAATAGGACGTGCTACAGTTACTGATAATGTTGCTGAGGCGACTTTTAGAGGTATCGAATTAGAGCTAGAAGCAATTATAAATCAAAATTTCTCAATCGACCTTAATGTCGGTTATTTAGAAGCAAGCTATGATGAATTTTTTGCGGATTTAACAGGATCAGGGATTTCGTCAGAT
>DTSC01000021.1 GCA_012965625.1 Flavobacteriales bacterium
GCTGTGCCGCCAATATCAGGAACATGTATGTCTATTATATTTGCCACTTTACCTCTTTAAGTAATTTTTTATATTACATTATTAATTCACCACTCCTTTATTTAGCTTAAAAACGGATCTGATTTATCAGGATCAATTCCCAACTTACTTAAAGCCTCAGGAAGTTTATTTCTATCGTATTCACCTTGATCAACCAATGCACACAAAGCAGTATATGCAACCATTTTAGCATCTACCTCAAAATGATGTCTTAATTTTTTTCGTGTATCACTTTTTCCAAAACCATCCGTTCCCAGCACATAATATGGATGCAAAACATATTGTCTCACCTGATCTGCAATCATCTTCACATAATCAGTTGCAGCTACTACTGGCCCTCGTTGTTCGGCCATACATGCTTCAATATAAGATGTTCGTTTTTGATCTTTAGGATGGAGTTTATTATAACGATCAATCTCGTTGCCATCCCTGCAAAGTTCAGTAAAGCTCGTAACACTCCAAATATCAGCCGTCACTGAAAAATCCTTTTCTAATATTTCGGCCGCAACTTCAACCTCTCTTAAGATTGAACCTGAACCCATTAACTGAACATGATTAGTTTGTTCCTTTTTCGCAGCCCTCAGAAGGTACATGCCTTTTAGAATTCCCTCCTCTACATCTTTCGGCATGGCAGGCTGCAAGTAATTTTCATTCATCACGGTAATGTAAAAATAAACATCTTCCTGTTTATCATACATCCGGCACATTCCGTTTTGGATGATCACGGCAAGTTCATATGCATACGTGGGGTCGTAGCTAATACAGTTTGGAATGACGCTTGAAAAGAGGTGGCTCTGACCGTCATCGTGTTGTAAGCCTTCGCCTGCCAAAGTAGTTCGGCCCGCAGTTGCTCCAAGCAAAAACCCCCGTACCCTCAAGTCACCTGCTGCCCAGGCCAGGTCCCCTACTCTTTGAAATCCAAACATCGAATAGTAAATAAAGAAAGGAATCATGGAAAGCCCGGAATTTGCGTAGGAGGAGCCGGCTGCCATCCATGACGCAAATCCTCCTGCTTCTGAAATTCCTTCTTCCAATAGCTGGCCTTTTTTATCTTCTTTGTAATACATCAGCTGTTCACGGTCAACTGGCTTATAAAGTTGCCCTACTGGTGAATAGATACCTATTTGCCTAAACAGTCCTTCCATACCAAAAGTTCGACTTTCATCAGGAACAATCGGAACAATGCGTTCTTTAATATTATTATCCTTTAGTAAGATCCCAAGGATCCTTACAAAGGCCATGGTTGTAGAAATCTCTTTGTCTCCCATCCCATTTAAAAGTACGGCAAAGTCTTCAAGTTTAGGTACTTTTAGTTTTCCACCACTATCATTCCTAGATGGCAAGTATCCCCCCAAGGCTTTTCTCTGTTTATGCAAGAATTGTATTTCAGGGCTGCTGTCTGAAGGTTTGTGAAATTTTACTTCCTTGATCGTATCATCAGGTATGTCAATTTTAAACCATTTGCAAAACTGCCTAAGCTCCTCTGTATTCATTTTCTTCTGCTGGTGGGTAGCATTTTGTGCTTCTCCGGCAGAGCCCATTCCAAATCCCTTAATGGTCTTCGCTAAAATTACCGTTGGGGCCCCTTTATGGTTGGTCGCTTCATGATAGGCGGCATAAATTTTTTGTGCATCATGGCCTCCACGATTTAATCTCCAGATCTCATCATCACCCATCCCTTCAACAAGGTCTAACAGCTCTGGATATTTACCGAAGAAGTCCTCTCTGACATGTGCGCCATCCCTGGACTTATACCTTTGATAGTCACCATCAACACATTCCTGCATTCGCTTCAACAACAACCCTGTTTTGTCCTTACTCAAAAGCGGATCCCAACGCCTACCCCAAACCACTTTTATCACGTTCCACCCTGCTCCTCCAAATACACCTGCCAACTCCTGAATAATCTTTCCATTTCCTCTAACCGGGCCATCTAATCTTTGAAGATTACAATTGACCACAAAAATCAGGTTATCTAATTTCTCACGGACTGCTATACTGATTGCTCCTAATGACTCCGGCTCATCCATTTCTCCATCTCCTAAGTATGCCCAGACCTTTCTGTCTTTCCCATCCTGCAGCCCTCTGTTATCCAAATACTTAAGGAACCTTGCTTGATAAATAGCCTGCAATGGACCCAGGCCCATAGATACAGTGGGAAATTGCCAAAAATCCTTCATCAACCAGGGGTGGGGATAGGATGGAATCCCTTCACCGTCAA
The DNA here is from genome assembly GCA_012965625.1 of Flavobacteriales bacterium. Lineage (GTDB taxonomy): Bacteria > Bacteroidota > Bacteroidia > NORP154 > NORP154 > UWMA-0041. The sequence goes on from DTSC01000021.1 coordinate 2,261, forward strand.
CCTCCTGTCTGAAGTTATCCAATTGCTTTTCCGAAATTCTCCCTTCCAAAAACGCTCTTGCATAAATTCCTGGTGATGAATGCCCTTGAATATATATTAGGTCACCCGGATGGTCTTTAGATCGCGCTCTAAAAAAATGGTTGAAACCAACCTCGTAAAGGTCTGCAGCAGAAGAATAGGTTGCAATATGTCCTCCAAGCTCCTTAGACACCATGCCACCCCTAATCACCATGGCAACAGCGTTCCAACGTATTAAGGACCGCAACTTTTTTGCAACTCCTTCATCCTCCGGAATCGGTTCCTCATCTTCAGGGGCTATTGTATTGGCATAAGCAGCAGTCATCCCTGTAGGAACAGTACTCCCTGCCTGTTGAGCATATTTGTTCAGCTCCATAAGCAAATACTCAGCTCTATCAATCCCCTCAAATCTAACTACAGAAGCAAGTGCATCTAACCACTCCTGTGTCTCTACTGGATCAATATCTAAATTATCGTTGCTCATTTTCTGTTGTTCAAATATAGTGGAGATTTAAATAAAACGTACCAGAAGAATAAAAAAATAACCGAAGGGAGCTAAAGAAAAATTAACCGAGTTCCTATAAATCACATCTAAAAAAGAACGAATCTAAAATATAATTAAATCAAATTCTTAGCTTTAAAACCTAAAATGCGCCACAATTAACATAAAAGATTATCCTAAATTGAATTGAAATGGATAACGATTCTAGGCTATTTGACATTGTTCATTCCCAGAGGATGGCTGATTCCATGCGAATAGCTTATGCAAAAAAAGATCCTAAAAAGCCGGGAAACAACTGGGTCAACTATAGTCTACATGAAACAGTTGGCGTTATTGACCGGATAAGCTTGGGCCTCATAAAACTTGGAATTAAAAAGGGAGATAACATTGCCTTGATCTCTAACAATAGGCCAGAATGGAATTTTGTGGATTTTGGAATTCAACAAGTGGGTGCAGTTGTCGTCCCGATTTACCCCTCGATTTCCTATAATGAGTTGAAATATATTTTCAATGACTCAGAGGTCAAATTATGTTTTGTAGATAATGCTGAACTTGCCAAGAAGATTAAATCCATAACAGCTGAAACCCCATCTTTGACTCATGTATACTCTTTTGACAAGAACACTGTTGCAGAATATTGGGGCAAAGTTGTGGCAGAAACTAAAATTGGAGAATTAACAATTGTAGAACAACACAAGGATAGGGTAAACCCTAATGATCTAGCTACAATTATATACACTTCTGGAACTACAGGAACACCAAAGGGGGTAATGCTTTCTCATTTTAACATTGCCAGCAACATCGTTGCCCTCTCCAAGATCTTGCCTTTTATAAACGGAAACAAGGCTTTGAGTTTTTTGCCCTTGAGTCATGTTTTCGAGCGAACTATTTCTTACGCTTATATGGCTAATGGAGTTTCTATTTATTATGCTGAAAATTTAGAAACAATAGTCGAGAACCTGAAAGAGGTTGGTCCAGATTACTTTACAACTGTACCACGGCTACTAGAAAAAGTATATGAAAAAATCATTGAAAAAGGCAATTCATTAGAGGGGTTGAAAAGGAATCTCTTCTTCTGGGCAATAGACCTAGGCAAAAAATTTGAGCTGAATCAAAACATGGGTATCTGGTATAACCTTCAGCTAAAACTTGCAAGGAAATATGTTTTTTCAAAGTGGCATTCTGCATTGGGTGGAAACATCCAAGCCATTGTAAGTGGAGCTGCAGCCTTACAGCCTCAATTAGCCAGAATATTTGCTGCAGCAGAGATCCCAATTATTGAAGGTTACGGACTAACAGAGACTTCTCCAGTGCTTTGTTCCAACAGACTGGAAATTAAAGAAAGAAGAATTGGAACCGTAGGATCTGCGCTTCCAGGGGTGGAGATCAAAATTGCTGTGGATGGAGAGATCTTGGCTAAAGGGCCTAATATCATGGTGGGCTATTACAAAAGGGAGGACCTTACAAATGAAGTATTTGACTCAGAAGGTTGGTTCCACACTGGAGATATTGGCGAATTTGCAGAAAACAGGTTTCTGAAAATTATAGACCGAAAAAAGGAGCTATTTAAGACTTCAGGGGGCAAATATGTCGCTCCCCAGCAAGTAGAAAACAAGTATAAAGAATCACTGTTTATTGAACAGATCATGGTCGTCGGAGAAAACAAAAAATTTGTAGGTGCTTTAATCGTTCCTTCTATTATAAACCTAACCAGCTGGTGCATGAAAAAAGACTTACACTTTGATAATACAGAAGCCATGCTAAGGGAAGACATAATTAAGGATAAAATCCAAAGAGAAATTGAAGCCATAAACTCTCAAATCAGCCATGTTGAGCAGGTAAAAAGCTTTATACTGCTCTCAAAAGAGTGGACTGCCAGCGATGGAGAGCTTACCCCAACCGCTAAACTAAAGAGGAGGGTGATTCAAGAAAGGTTTGCTTTAGATATTGAATCCTTATATTCAGAGAGCTAGTTGGGATTTGCTATTGTGTTCTTCAAAGAAAAGAACTATAGCTAAAAGTAATTCAACACAACTTTATGCCAAGGCTTTCAACTGCTCATCTAAAGACACATTTTTATTTTCAGGTTTTTCTGGAATCCATGACATAGCATACTCGCTAAGTGCGGTAATTGTAAGACTTGGGTTAACTCCAAGGTTACACGGCATTATAGAACCATCAAGAATATACATTCCAGGATACCCATGAACTTCAAACTTGTTGTTTATAACACCGGTTTCTAAAGTTTTTCCCATAGGACACCCCCCTAAAATATGGGCAGTAGAAGACATGTTGAACAGAACCTCTGTTAAAGCATTTTGAGGAGTTCCATTAACCTTTTTTGCATATCGATGCATCACATTCTGGCCAACTTCAATATAAGCCGGCACTTTATTGTCTTTTTGGTTTTTGATGGACATCCCTTTAAAAGGGAATGACCTATAAACCATTTTCATAGAATTATCCAGGCTCTGCATTACCACGAGAATTACTGAGTTTTCAGCCCATTTTCTATTAATCATAAGTTTTACGAACTTAAAGGGGCTTGTTAGAATATTAAATATCAACTTTATAGCTCTAACGGGAGCAGGGCCGGGTCCTGTAGCCAAGGTTGCAAAAAATTTCATCGAATTAGACCCATTTGGATATTTTGCTGCCTCAATATGTGTATGTTCATCAGGATTAAAGACTGAAGTTATCGCAATACCATGATTCAGCTTCTCGCCGCCACTGGTTACCCCACATAAAGACTCAGAGTTTGTTCTCAAATTTTCTCCAAGGCAGTCAGATAGACGATTAAGCGTTTTGTGATCGTGTTTTTGTTTAAGGAGCAGGTCCATCGTTCCTAATACGCCCCCTGAAACAACAAGATTCTTAGATTTAAACGTTTCCACGTTTTTATTAAACCAAGAAGTACTCGAGCGGGTTTTTAAATTGTATATCTTCTCTGTGTATTCAATCTTATCAACCTGGCATTCGGCCTTGATCAATGCTCCAAACTTTTTAGCAAAAAACAAATAGTTTTTATCGAGTGTGTTCTTGGCATTTTCCCTACAACCGATCATGCATCCAGCACATTCAGTGCATCCTTTTCTCAGGGGTCCTAAGCCCTTGAAGTAGGGATCTACTTCCTTTTCTTGGTCGCCAAAT
>DTSC01000022.1 GCA_012965625.1 Flavobacteriales bacterium
CCACCTCTTTCGAGGTTGTTTCATATACAAAGGCGACTATTGAGCAGTGATTTTCATCCCAGGTATTGTCAAGCGTAAGATCATAGCTCTTAGTATAAATGGTGCTGATCACTGGTGCCGGATCCACAAGATCTCCCCAGGTGCCGTTTAAAGAACCCCTTAAGACATGTCTGTGAACATAATTTTCAATATCAGTAGATGGAGTAGCCTGATAGTCCTTTTGCCAGTTTATAATACTGTCTTCAGTTAAATATACAACCACATTATAGGTGCCGGGCAGACTATTTAAAAACTCGGTTTCAATAGTCGAAGTCACAACTCGGGTGCCTGCATCATACGTGTTAGTGATTTTTATCTCAATATCAGGAGGAAGATCCAGCAACGCTTGCACGGCAGTTCCCCAACCGGCATGACTAAGAATGTGGGTTCCATTTACCTCAGTTCTGTTTACCATACCCTTTGGTAGCCCTAGTGCATCTATATTATAATACCCATCAATTTCATTTCCAGCCGTTGTTGTAAAATCATAGGAATAAGAACTGTCAGGGTTAGACTTTGTTTCAGCAAAAAAGCCGATGTGTTCTGCTATTACAACAAGTTGATCCCCATACAACCCTTTGAGTGATTGAGCGGTTTCTGCAGCGCGAGGACAGTTTCCGCACGTATGGCCGGTAAAATCTTCTACCAACACTCTTCTTACAGCCGCACTTGTTGTGTCTATAGGACCTCCACCAGTCACTGTGCTTTCCTTGAAAGGAGGCTCAACTTTATCGCAGGAAACACTAAGCCAAAGTAATGCTATAGCTAATAGCCAAAAGGAATTATGCCTTTTATTTGTCATAGCAAGAAATTCAAGTTACCCCAAAGATACTAAAAACTGCTCGTTATTGCAAGGGTGATGCCATTTGAAGCGGGCACATTTCTGCACACTCCACCTACACAAAAGATTCCTGCTCTTTGTCGGCCATATCCGATAGTAAATGTATTTCCCTTGTTTTTATAACCCACCTGGGCCGTATAATAGTGTATCCTTTTTTCTTCTTTTTTATTGTCATAATTGTATTCATCAAATGCGGCAACAAACCAATGTGGCGCCAAGGTATATTCTGCAAGCCCCATAATCCAGCTGCCATCATCTTGCCTGGTTGTTAAGCTCTGCATTTCTATGCGTATAGTATTCTTCGGCTTGATTTTATAGGTAATGTCAACAATTCCGATATCGGCATAGATCGTTCCATAACCCGTTAGTCCCTGCACTGCATCTTTATTGTAAGCGAGATTCATATAAGAGAAAATGGCCTTCACTTTTTTAGAGAATTTTTTTGTAATCTCAACATTCAGATCACTAAAAAACTTTTCATCACCTATAGCAAAAGGGTCCGAATTGTATCCAAGGGTTCCTTCGTCTCCATATTTCTTTGACCCTAGGGTATCCCCCTCGGCGTCTGTTCTTAGTACATCAGAGACACTTGAGAAGTTGATGGATATTCCAGTGCCATATTTGCCTCCAAGTACGCTTCCCTTTTTGAATTTATAGATTAGCTCACCTTGTAAACCAAATTCACCCATTGGCTGGGTTGCATAAGGATAATAAGCCGACATGCTATAAGTGTGTACTTTTGTGATAGCTGGCAAATAGTTAATAGACAGTGCACTTCCTCCTGTAGTTCTGTCTGAACGAAAATCCATATTATCGACTCGTTTCGCACTAAAAAACAGGCCAAAACCCTTGGTTGAATAGGAAGCTGAAAGCAGTAAGGCATCACCGGACTTGTAGATGTAATTATTGATAAGAGAGGGGTCGTTTATTTTATAGGCGTATTCTGCCATGAGATTCAATTTATTGCTTATTATATTGATTCTTCCGGCTCCAGTTCCCACATTTTCTGGAAGCTTGTATAATGGATCTAAGTCTGCCTGGTATTTGCTTACAAAGCTTCCTCCAAGGATTAGCATTGTACTAGCATTATTAAGAGAATCAAATAGCTCGTTGACCACAACCTCTACATCAGCCCCCCTTACGATCCCTGGTCCGTAATCCATAAATGAGCGCTGTTTTCCTACAATACCCTTTAAATAAATTCCTTTATAGGGCGAATATTTAAGTCGTATACCGTCCATTACATTATCATAACCAAGCCCCCATTCTTCATAGCTTCTAAAGGCTAAACCATTTCCAAATTGCTCATAGTAATTCCCTACGGTAATCTCCAGCCCTTCGCTATTATAGGTTGCATAACGATACGGAAATGCATTGCCATTGTAACTAGGATCAAACCCTTGCAGGGTGTTCAAATAGGATTCATATCTGGTTCCGGCACTGAACTTTCCAATGGTATAGTTTAAATTGGCGAAGCTTCGCATCAATGCTTTTTCGTCTACTGGAGGAGCACCAATTATTGTGTCGGAGTTATAATATTGTAAATCAGTTTGAAAATTGCCATGGACTTCTCCTGGAACGGAATTTTGGGATATTGAGTAAAAAGGGAAGGCGTATAGTAGCAAAAACAATAAGCCCCTAAAACAAAGTCTGCACAAGTTAGCGCTCATTTCATAACCTTATTTAATGCTCTTTCCTTCTGAGACCTTTTTTATAAGCTCAAAAAGCTCGTCTTCGTCACCGTCAGCATAAGTAGTATGCTGCCAAACTATTTCATTCTTTCCATTCAGAAGAAAGGTGTGGGGAACCATATTCACGCTCATGGCCCTTTTAAAGTCGCCATTGGGATCTAAAACAACCTCATAGTCCCAATCCTTGCCATTAACAAAAGGCCTAACTTTAGCCATGTTTCTAGAATCATCAATTGATACGGCGATTAACTTTACCCCAGTTTCATCTTGCCAGTCTTCATATACATCAGCAATAGCAGACAATTCTCTTACGCAAGGCTTGCACCAGGTTGCCCAGAAGCTAATAACAATTGGCTTGCCATCGTTGGAGATGGTTCCAGTATTAACCGTCTTTCCGGATAGTGTTTTCACATCTATTGACGGAAGTTTCCTGACATTACTTTGAGCTTGACAGCCTAAATAGCCAACAGATAGACATAGAATGACAAATAGGTTTTTCATGACGATAGTATTGCTAAAATAAATTGATACAGGGCTAAAATTACAAGAATTAAGCCAAAACAAACAGGAAAAATTCAGATATATCCCTTTTGCTACTTGTTAACAACAAGTTTTTTTGTTACAATTTTGTCTCCATGCTGGAGTTTGATTGCATAGATCCCCTTATTCAAGCTCTTTGTGATTATCGGCAAGGTATAACTGCCATTTAAATTTCCATAATCCCTGCTTAAGACCAATTGCCCTGCTGAGTTAAACACTTGCATGGATACATGGGCCTCCTCTTTAAGTTGAATCTTCAAAAAAGCAGCATTGCTAGCCGGATTAGGGTATATCTTAACGGTCTCGTCTGGAGCTGGTAATTGTTTTGTTGATACAACAACCCCTCCATTTACTAATCCATTTGTTTCTGCTTCAGCAATAGAGACACTGCCTGCATTGTCTATTCGTCCATTGGGATCAATTAACATCCCAACAATATGAATTTGATTTTCGTCCCATCCAGCATCCAATACAAAACTAAAATTATGTGTGATAATATAAGGCGACTTTGATATTGAGTCCGGATATGCATCATCCAAACCTTCAAAACTTGGACTTATAGCCCTTGCTACATGATCATATTGCATCTGAGCCGCAGGCACCGGATGTGGTAAAAGCTCAAACCCTCCCATAACTCCAGCGCCACCTCCAGCATAAGAATTAGACTGGTCATAATCGCTGGTAGTACCAGTTACACTATCTTCAACAATTACACATGCTACCTTATAATTCCCTGTAACCTCAAGCTGAAACGCCGCACTAACAGAGACATTTAGCTCCTTGGTAGAGGAATTATAGGTTGCTCCAACAGTCATAAATGCTGACGGTGGAATAATGATCCTTTCCAGAAAATCCACTTCAAAAGCACCGGGGTCAATGTCTGGACCACGATCTACAAGGCCACTTGGATAACCGGATATAAGAGCACCGATACCTGCATCATAAACAGCATCGGTCATAATATCTCCGTTATGCACGGCAATACCCTGAAATAAACCATGATATCTTGCGTCCATGTCCCTTAATCCAACAGCTCCCCGCGGACACCAGCCACACCATGTTCCGGTACCCTCTTCTCCAATAACCAATTTCCCTGTAGCAGGCACCACAGGATTCATGGTAATGGACTTCGCATCATCATCAGCATTTGCATCAGCACCTGCTGCATTTACGTTAGATACGGTAACTGTTAAGGGGAGGCTTCCAGCAGCTAAGGTAACAGGAACCGCAAAAGTATGGTCATATGTCGCTAATGAGGCCAATGAAATTGGCCCTACAGATTCTTGCACCTGGTTTCCATTGTAATCATACTCTATGTCAAAAGAAGTTATTGCATCAGATCCCAGGTTTCTTACAGTTGCATCAACACTTGCAGTTTGCCCGGCAATACCATTTAATTGGCTTACAAAAGTCACACCCCCATTCACGGCTGGTAAATTCGCAGATATATGGTTGTAGCTTACATCATCCACATAAAACCCAGAAATATCGTTTCCACCCTCTGAAGTAGGATTTGTAGGATACAAATCAAAAATTCCAATAGAACCTGTTGGGTTGGCAAAGGTTCCTTGACTAACATTGTCAATGAAAAGCTCCCAAACATTAGCTGTTAAATCAATCTCTAATCTCAAGTTAAACCATTTTCCAATGGGGTAATTTGTTGTAAGGTAGGATGTGCTTGCGTTTGATAATTTCAATGTACCATTATCTAACATAAAACAATTTATTGCCCAAACATCTCCAACAACAAAATTCTCTTGCAAATTAAAATAAGCCCCTTTCCCGGATTCTACAAAAAAGTTACAATCAAGATTAAAGTTTCCTGAGCTGTATATTTGATCAAATCTCAAAATAATATCTTCTGGTCCACCTCCTGTAGAAGCAAAGTACAGAGAATTATTGCCACTACTGGAAGTGGCATCTGATACTATCACATCTTCTGTCGTCCCTGATCCTCCAGTCCAAGTATCCCAATCCGTCGGATTCTGAACAACTAAATAAGACCCGGCGGTATAAGATTCAAAGTCATCTGAAAATGTTTGTCCAAAGCAAATACTCAGGCTTAAATAACACATTGATAATAATAAAGTCTTTTTCATAATATAAAGATTGATAATGAATTGAAAAATATTTTAATTTAGAATATGCAGTCAATCATGTCCTTTATTTGACATGAGTTACCTTTTTTATGTTGGAAACCCCTTCAATATTAACATCAAGAAAATAAATTCCTGCAGGCAAGATGCTTGCATCAATATCTTCTTGATAATTGCCTGGTTCATAGGTTTTTCCTCCAAATGAAACAACTTTTTCGCCCATCAGGTTAAGTAGAGAAATAGCTACATTTTGAGTTTGTGTTAGTGAAAAAGCCACTATTGTAGATTTTCCAAATGGATTTGGAGAGACCTCCAAATTTGCTAATTGAAAACCATTCTTTATAGCCAGGGGAGGAACGGAATTGTCATCTACTGTTACAGATGGCATTATAATGTTTCCGTCATTATCAAGGACGGTACAATAATAAACCCCAGCACAAAGACCTGTAGCAGTCATTGTTGTCTGGCTATTCCCATCATCCCACAAAAAGGTGTAAGGACCCATTCCACCTGAAGGGATTATCGTTGCTGTTCCATCACAGTTTGTAGTGGAAGTGGAACCTGTACTAGAGCTTGTGTGATCTAATGCAGCTGTTGTCCCTGCTGTCTCTTCAAATGCTTTTGACTCTATAGAGCTAAAGCTTCCACCATTAATGATCATTACGGTGTTGCACGTTAATCGATAAGCACCGGGACTTATTATGCCATCACCGTAAGT
>DTSC01000023.1 GCA_012965625.1 Flavobacteriales bacterium
AAGCGTATCCACCTCATTAGCTTGGTAATCTTGACTACCTTTTTTAAAGGTACCACACATTGAAAACCACAATAAAGCTCTGCATCTTACTAACATTGATGGATGTGAAGAGTTAACATTTACCTGAGATTTAAAGCTCTCAGAATTTGATAATTGAGATAAGAATCCTCCTATATCAAACTTTAGGTATTTGGATGACAATCCAGACATTGTTTTCATTAAAGCTCTTATTGAGACATCCAATGATTCACTAGCCAGTAAACCCACTCTATCAGCCGAAATCTCTTGAGCTCTTTTTTGGATTGACAATTCTAGACTCTCACCACCTGCAGTGGAAAGGGCTAGCCCATGACTATAAAGAAAATGGCCTATTTCATGACCGATAACAAATTCTATTTCTTCATATTCTAAAATGTCTATTAACCCTGAAGACAATCGTATTATGCAGTCATTATTATTACCAGCATGGCACTCTGCCTGAATATCTGATGAAGCATACACATATGCTTTTATTGATTTTTCTGGAATGCTTAACCGACTCACAACTTTATCAACAGAATTAGATATTTCTGGAGTTACAAGAGGGCTAATAAGAATAGAATTTAAGGAAAAATAGGAATCTATCCCGTCATTATCTCTATGCATTGTTAAATCTTCAGTTTTTAAAGTATCCCCTGAATATCTAACACTTTCTACAAGCCCCCTTGCCTTAGAAAGATCATCAGCCATACTTTTTCCTAGCTTTCGAAATTAAATCTAGCATTTGCTGTGCATTGTCTCTTTCATCACCCTCTACCAGGGTGTTCAACCTATTATTCCACTTTTGAAATTCCTTGCGAAGGTGTATTTTTATCTCTTCATTACTTAGAGAGGTATCTATGCCTATCAACCCCTCAACATCCAAATTAGAGGCTTTTGCGTCAAGTTTGACAATCTGCTGGTCTCGGATCTTTTCTAGCTCATCTGAATCAATATTGAGAGCTATTGCAACTTTGTGAATAATCTTCATCTCATCTTCGTGAATAATGCCATCAGCCGCCATAACCTCATGGGCCAATTCCAATGCTTCATATTTTTGCGCCTCTTCACCAATTTCATTGATTTTTGTACAGATATCGCTCAAAATTAACTCTCCAGCCTCTGCCAATTCATAAGATTCTTTTAAGGAGTTGTTATAAATCTTTTTAAGGTCCTTTTGTTTCTCATCTGAAAATGGTGTAATCATTCTTTTGATCCAATTTTTAAGCGCCTTACCTTCTGTATCATCCAATTCTCCATCAGCCATTGCAACAGCCATGCCAATTCTTACACATAATGCTCTAGCTTCATCCCTATGTTGAGCCTCTTCACTGTATCCCTTCTCTTTGAAGTTATGTGAATATTCCAGCGTATTCATCCATAGCTCACCTTCTCCAAAGCCTAGATAAACCTCAGGAAGGTTATCCATATCCACCAACCTAACTACAATATTTATATCTTGCCTGCCGCCGATAGATGGCTGTAATATCTCAGGAGGCACAACTCCAACTCTAACCCAGCCAAACCAGCCCTGATCTGAACTTATTTCGCCAAC
>DTSC01000024.1 GCA_012965625.1 Flavobacteriales bacterium
CACGATTCTCTGCCAATGCGGCAAAATCGAAACAAGCTACTTCAAGAAAGAAGGTGCTTGAAAAAATTTCTATTGAAGATATTAAGCCATCTTCACGAAAATACCCCGCAATTATATTCAAGCCACAAAGAGAAGCAGGCGATCAAATTTTAAAAGTTAATGGCTTATCAAAATCCATTGGCGATAATATCTTGTTTAAAGATTTAGATTTTGAGGTTAATAAAGGAGATAAGGTCAGTTTCTTTTCCAAGGACAGTCAGGCAATCACTATGTTATTTCAAATATTAATGCAAGAGATAGAAGCAGATTCTGGTCAAGTCTCCTTTGGACAGACCATTACAAAAGCCTATTTGCCCAACGATAATGATTCCTATTTTCAAAGCTCTGTGAATTTAATAGATTGGTTACGGCAATATTCTAACGATAAGGACGAGGTATTTGTGAGGGGCTTTCTTGGGAAGATGCTGTTTTCTGGTGAAGAGAGCTTGAAAAGCTGTAATGTTTTGTCTGGAGGCGAAAGGGTACGATGTATGATATCCAGGATGATGCTCGTGGGGGCTAATTTTTTGATATTGGATGAGCCAACCAATCATTTAGATCTTGAATCCATTACCACGATTAATAAATCTTTGATTAATTTCCCTGGAACTGCCCTGTTTACCTCCCATGACCACGAATTCACCCAAACTGTTGCCAATCGGATTATTGAGATCGGTCCCAATGGCTTTATCGATAAGGTTAATACTTATGATGAATATTTGGCTGATTCTATTATAGCAGATAAAAGGAAGCAGCTATATGCAATTTGATGTTCTCCTGTTGTTGCCTCGTTAACCACATCTAGCTTATTGTTCCATAGTAAGGTCTTTCTCATATAAGTTGAAAAAGCATGAAACCCTGAGGTTTTCATTTTCTTTAGGATCAATCTCATCAAATGACAGCTGCTTAAAAAAATGATACCCAATTCTTTTATACCATTTCAATAGGAATTGTTTTCCAGGATTGTAATTTTCTTTAGGAGTGAGAAGCTCAAGCCTCATTTTACTTCTACCCTTTTTAATTGCATATTGTTCTACTTCTTTTACTAAGATGCTTCCCAGCTTTTTCCCTTTAAATGCCGGGGCAACAGTTAACATCCCAAATTTTGCAACGCTATGGTTTAAGAGCTTGATGTGCACACATGCGGCAAGTATATTGTTGACTTCAGCTACCATTATCTCCCGCTTTTTAATCATTTCAGCAAGCATCCGCCTATCTATTCTCTGGTGATTTTCTTTCCAGATTTCGGCTTCGGCAACAAGAAATACCTGGTTGATCATTGATGTAAGCTTCCTAAGGAAGCCATCATTTATGTCTGCATCATTACAGATCCTTAGTATAAGGCCATTAATAATCATATCTGAGAATGGAATGAGTATTCACAAAAAACCCCCTGTCATTAAGATGACAGGGGGCTATAATGTTAATTTCCTCAAATGGCTTACTTTCCTTTCAAGAAAAGAAGTCCTGTTCTCTCGTTTTCAACTATTGTTTTTCCAGCAGGAATGTCATCAATGGCACCAGCTTTTA
>DTSC01000025.1:0-3823 GCA_012965625.1 Flavobacteriales bacterium
TCTTTCATGGGAATGGTTATTTGGGGGCTGCCAAACTTTGGTCCGTTTGACAGGATTATCGTGACGGCTGGTGCGCCATTCGTTCCTGAACCTTTAAAGGATCAATTAAAACCTGGCGGATTGATGGTCATCCCTGTAGGAGATACAAACAATCAAGTTATGACCACAGTAAAGAAACAAAATGATTCAAAGATCCAAAATACAGAACATGGAGATTTTATTTTTGTTCCACTGCTAGATAATAAAGCATGGGGGTAGGACTTTTTTTCAACTATTACAATGGAAATAAAATCTATATTTGCATTAACAATATTAACAGTGGCTACGAAATTCAATAGCTTTAAAATACATAAAATGAGAACAATTATTATCCTCTTTACCTTGGCGGTATTAGGTTCATCTTGCAGAACAGTACCCTATTACACAACTATCGAAAAGATGACTGCCATTAAGCCCGGCATGAAGCTTGATGCGGTTAATAGCGCATTAGCCGTTACACCTCATGATTATTACCTTGATGTAAATAGAGGTAAAAAGATCATGGTATATAAATACAAACATCGTTATCACAAGATACTTAAATTGGAAATTGCAAGTGAGCGTGGTTTGTCTGCAGGAGCTCCAAGATACCGTAAACCGAGTGATGCCTATTTTGTATTTGACCAGAATTCCGGAAAGCTTGAAGGATATATAACAGATCTTGGCAGGGCCAAAGGTGTGGACGTATTAAATAATGAGAACTATTTGAAGTTATTTCTTAAAGACCCTGAGAAAATGAGAGGATTAAGTTCCGGTAATAAAAAAGGATCAGGCGCATCTAATAAAAAAGGCAAAAAACGAAGCTTGTTAGGCAAACTTATAAAGACCATCTTGTTTCCTGTTACTTTAATAACAGATATAATATTTAAATAAAATTAAAATACTAAACCAATCTAATGAATAGAGCAATGAAAAAAAATATAAATTTTGTACTTCTGTCGTTTGTTGTCATCATGCTGGGTGCATGTGCGACGATACCACAATTTACCACTGTAGAGAAGCTGACGTCTCTAAAACCTGGCATGAGTAAGCAAAAGGTAATTGATGCATTAGGTATTTATCCCTGGGATATTTATGCTATGCAGGATGATGCTTGTGAGACCCATTTGTACAGGTATAAGCATGAAGGCCATAAAATTCTCTTTTTTGAGGAAAGTCAAGAATCTGGACTTACTCGCGGAAGAAGACAGTATATGGTAAAGGAATATGCTAAATTGATTTTTAGGGATAATAAGCTGGAAACAGTGTTTAGCGATAATGGCAGCAATGATTATCAACCATTGGTTTTTGCAATGGAAGACATGAAAAATGCTTGTGATAATTTAGATGGCTTAATTATATATGGGTGCACTGATCCAAATTCTATAAATTATAATCCGGATGCTAATATGGATGATGAATCCTGCGAGTATTGTGAATGTGGTTCTATCTTAAATCCAGAACGAGAGTTTAATCCGAATTGCCCACCCTGCATACCTGAATTCATACCTGAAGAAGAATGTGATAATTGTGATATTATTGAGAAGGTAATTGAACAGGGAAATTCTTCACTTGATATAAGGTTAAATATTGGCGGAGATCAAGAGCGAGAAGGGAGTATTGAAAGGGCTAAAAGAAAGCAAAAAAAGAAGAAATAATTACGACCCTTAAAGGGGAAAAAGGGCTCAAAATAATTTTGAGCCCTTTTTTATTGCTTGCTAATGACAGATTAGCTTATTTATGAGGGCCAATGCATGTGAAAATGGATTAATTATATTAGTATTGCATTTAAATTTATTTTTCTCTTCACAAGAATTCTAAAACAAAGCCAAATTATTATGAAACGAATATTTACAATAACAATTTGTTTAGCTCTGGTAATACCAATGTTTAACAGCTGTAAAAAAGGCGAAAATGATCCGATGTCATTAAAATCACGTAAAGCAAGATTGGCTGGTGAATGGGAATTGGCGGAATGGTCCAGGACGGAATTGAGTGGTTCTTCCATTACTACCTATACTTTTAGTGGCTCCACTCTGATGGTTCTGTCTGGTAGCTATACAAGTACAGTTACCCATTCAGAAACATTAGAAATAGCAAAAGATGGCACCTTTGAGCTAAACGTGTCTCAATTTGCAAACTCTGCCTCATATACCTATACATCTACAGGAATCTGGTACTGGCTTAAGGGTAATAAAGAACTTGAGTATAAAAATAAAGAGAGAGTTGGCTTTGAGGTTACTGCTTCAACCACCCTGTATAGTTCAGGAACTTATTCTAGCACGGACATTAGTTCTCATACAGGAGATGCTTCAGATATTGGGGTGTACAGAATAGATCAGCTGAAGAGCAAAGAAATGATTATTGTTACTGAATTTACTGATATGGATGGCAGTGATTTAACTACTGTAACGGAGACGAAGACTTACGAAAAACAATAATCTGTTAATTCCTTTTTAAAAGCCCCAATGGGGCTTTTTTTATGTCTGGGTTTATTATATGAGGGTTGGAATTTAACGTTATTGACCTTTAAATTTAGATTTAATAGATTATATATTGGTCAAATAAATTTCATCCCATATAAGATATTATTGTTAAATACCATTTTTATCTTATATTTGCACCCAAATTAAAAACATTTGTCATAAATCTTTACAATAAACCAAAAACTACAAAATAAATTATTATGAAAAAAATATTTACAATAGCAATCTGTTTAGCTCTGGTAATACCAATGTTTAACAGCTGTAAAAAAGGCGAAAATGATCCGATGTCAATGAAATCACGTAAAGCAAGATTAGCTGGTGAATGGGAATTGACTGAGTGGTCCAGGACGCAATTGAGTGGCTCAACAATAACTACCACTACATTTAGCGGAGCCTCGAAAATGGTAATGTCTGGAAGTTCTACTTCAACTACTACATATTCAGAGACACTAGAAATTGAAAAAGACGGCACTTATGCTTTTTCTGTGACTGAAATGGATACATCTTTTACTTATAGTCTTTCAGGATCAGGTATCTGGTATTGGCTTAAAGGTAATAAAGAGCTTGAGTATAAAAACAAAGAAAGAGTTGGTTTTGAAGAACTTACATCAACTGGACTTTATACTGCCGGTACGTATTCCTACACTGATATTGAATCTCATACAGGAGATGCTAGTTATGCTGTAGTATATAGGATTGATCAGCTAAAGAGTAAAGAGATGATTGTTGTTAATGAATATACAGAGATGAGTGGCAGTAATATAACTACTGTGACTGAAACAAAGACTTACGAGAAGGATTAATCAAGTAATTTAGGCATAAAAAAGCTCCGTTTTCGGGGCTTTTTTTATGCCTTGTTTTTCGGTTATGGACTTAAGATCTCATTGCCCGGTCTATTGCTTTCTGAGCATCCTTTTGCTTAAGACTCTCTCTCTTGTCATGTAGTTTTTTACCTCGGCCAATAGCAATGTCTATCTTTGCAAATCCTCTTTTGCTAATAAACAATCTTGTTGGTATGATGGATAAACCCTTTTTGCCTGCCTTTTTTCGGAGCTTATCAAGCTCTTGTTGTGTCAACAGAAGTTTGCGATCTCTTTTAGGCTCATGATTGTGGATATTACCATGGGAGTATTCTGAAATATCCATATTCCGTATCCAGAGTTCATCTTTAATAAACATGCAATAAGCTTCTGAAATACTTGCCTTGCTTCCTCTTATGGATTTGATCTCTGTACCCTGTAACTGTATGCCAGCTGTAAATTTACTTATCAGCTCATATTCATAGCCTGCCTTCTTGTTTTTTATATTGACGTCATTAT
>DTSC01000025.1:3833-5897 GCA_012965625.1 Flavobacteriales bacterium
GAAGGATACATCCAGTACCATCATCACGATAAAGCCGGTTATAAGCCCCATTGTTGCAAGGTCTGTATGCCCTCCTCTCTGGCTTTCAGGAATCACTTCTTCTACGACAATAAAAATCATTGCTCCTGCAGCAAAGGCCAAGGCATAGGGCAGAATTGGTAGTACTTGCATCACAATGGCAGCACCAATTACAGCAAAGATAGGCTCAACGATTGCCGATAATTGTCCCCATTTCCATGATTTCCATTTACTTAACCCTTGTCTTCTTAAAGGCATAGAAACGGCAAATCCTTCTGGGAAGTTTTGAATACCGATACCAATCGCTAACGCAATAGCAGAACCAATAGTAAATACAGAATGCCCATCCATACCCAGTATTTCGGGGCTTGCGAGCACACCAAAGGCTACACCAACAGCTAATCCTTCAGGAATATTATGTAAAGCAATAGCCAAAACCAAGAGTATGGTCTTTCGCCAATTAGTGCTCATCCCTTCTGCCTCCTCCCTCTTCGCAAATAAATGTAAGTGTGGTATTATTTTATCTAAAATATATAGAAACAATGCACCTAAAAAGAAACCTATTGCTGGGGCTACCCATGATGGTGTGGAAGTTAATCCCATTTCATTCTGCATTTCTACATATTCAATAGCTGGAGATAAGAGCGACCAAAAACTAGCGGCAATCATAACACCACCAGTAAATCCTAATGCCATATCTAGTACTTTTCTGTTTGAAGAATTAAAGAAAAACACTAATGCTGCGCCAATTGCGGTTAATCCCCAGGTGAATAATCCTGCATAAAGTGCCTGGTAAATTGGACCCAGACTTAAAAAATAGTTATAGAGTTCGGTCTGCATGTATATTTTTAATTAATAGGTATTTAATATTAAATATTAAATGGTTTGCAAATTAACTAATAACAAATTTATTAATCTAATAAATCAGACCTCTTTTCTTTAGTTCTTTCAATAGCCATTTTATGCCTCCACTTTTCAATTTCTGCAGCATTACCAGAAAGCAACACTGGAGGAACTTTCATTCCCTTAAAATCACTGGGCCTTGTATAAACGGGTGGTGCCAGCAGGCCATCTTGAAACGAATCTGTCAGGGCTGACGTTTCATCCGATAGTACTCCCGGTATTAACCTTATTATACTATCGGCCAAGACAGCAGCAGCAAGTTCACCACCGGAGAGTACATAATCTCCAATGGAGATTTCCATGGTGATAAAATTTTCCCTTACCCTTTCATCCACTCCTTTATAATGGCCGCATAAAATCAATAAATTCTTATCTAGAGAAAGCTTATTACAGATACCTTGGTTAAGTTGTATGCCATCAGGACTCATATAAATAATCTCATCATATCTTTTCTTAGATGAAAGACTTTCTATACACCTGGCAATTGGTTCTACCATTAAAACCATTCCTGCTCCACCTCCATATTGATAATCATCTACACTCTTGTGCTTGTCCTGTGAAAAATCTCGTAAGTCATGTATATGAATGTCAACCAAATTTGAATCTTGAGCTCTCTTTACAATAGATTGATTTAAAGGGCCTTCAAGTATTTTAGGAAGTACGGTAATGATATCTATTTGCATAAAATTTATGGCTGAAATCAAAATAATGAAGAGTTATACTTTTCTTGATTTAGCAAAATTACAAATTATAGGATTAGAATAAATTCTATCTTTGTCTAATATAAATTATCGTTTATGGATCAAGCAAGATACAACTGGAAGCAAGAGGAGATAGAAGCTATTTTTAATGTGCCATTATTGGACTTGGTTTACAGAGCAGCCAATGTACATAGGCAATTCCATAATCCACGTGAGGTACAAGTAAGCTCTTTGATCTCTATTAAGACAGGTGGATGTATCGAAGACTGTGCTTATTGCCCTCAGGCTGCTAGGTATTTCACGCTTAACAAACATAAATCTGTAGATGATTATCAATATGGTGGAGGAGCAGGAATGGTCTTGATGATCGAGCCTATTGCTAGGTGCATTGAAAGACTCTCAGCAAAAATCAAATACGACGAGATTATCTATATGAGCCCTG
>DTSC01000026.1 GCA_012965625.1 Flavobacteriales bacterium
CCATCTCCTTCAACTACTTGAACTGTGCCATTGCCTTTCATCTGAAAGGTTTTATCATGGGACCCATATTCTTCAGCTTTTTGAGCCATCAGCCCCACATTAGGAACGCTCCCCATAGTAGTAGGGTCAAATGCTCCATGAGTCTTGCAAAAATCAATTGTTGCTTGGTAAATTCCAGCATAAGATCTATCTGGTATTACGGCCTTCACGTCTTGTTGATGACCATCAGCGTTCCACATCTGTCCAGAAGTACGGATCATGGCTGGCATGGATGCATCAATGATCACATCACTAGGAACATGCAGATTGGTTATGCCCTTTTCTGAGTTGACCATGGCAAGGGCTGGACGGTCTTTATATACATTCGCAATTGCATTTTCAATTTCATGTTTTTGTTCAGTAGACAAACCATCTATTTTAGCATATATATCTCCAATACCATTATTTGGATCTATGCTTAGTTTTTCAAACAAGTCTTCATATTTATCAAAAACTTCTTTAAAAAACACTGATACAGCCGCTCCGAACAAAATAGGATCAGAAATCTTCATCATCGTTGCCTTCAAGTGCAATGAAAACAAGATTCCGTTTTCCTTTGCATCATCGATCTCAGCCTCAAAAAATATTTTTAATAGACGCATGCTCATCACGGCGGTATCTATAATTTCCCCTCTTTGAAGTGCAAGTCCCTCTTTCAAAACCTCAACTTCACCAGAGTCTGAACGAAATTGAATATGAGCGATCGTAGGATTGCTAATTGTTACAGATTTTTCACTACCATAGAAATCACCTTCATTCATGCTTGCAACATGCGACTGAGAATCTGAGCTCCATGCACCCATAGGATGGGGGTTCCTTTTAGCATAATTCTTTACAACTTTTGGTGCCCTCCTATCGGAATTTCCTTCTCTTAGTACAGGATTAACGGCACTCCCTTTAACCTTATCATAGGTAGCTTTAATCTCTTTTTCCGTTTGGTCCACTGGTTCTTCAGGATAATTTGGCAAGTCGTAGCCTTTATCTTGTAATTCCTTAATGGCTGCTTTTAACTGGGGAAGGGAAGCACTAATATTGGGGAGCTTTATAATGTTTGCTACAGGTGTTTTTGCTAATTGGGATAGCTCAGCTAAAGCATCAATATTCCTTTGTTCTTGTTTTAAAAAAGAAGGAAAATTGGCGATGATACGCCCAGCTAAGGAGATATCCTTTAGCTCAACCTCAATTCCAGCATGGCCAGCAAATGCTTTTATTATTGGAAGCAGTGAATACGTTGCCAATGCTGGAGCTTCATCTGTTTTTGTATATGTAATTGTGTTTGATTGGTTGCTCATATCTCTCTATTTTAATGAAAATCGTTCACCTATCTTATTAGCACCAAAAAAATGGTAGGGCAAATATAGAAAAATACCCCTTTTATGTAGACGGTTGAGAAGAAACTCTAATATCCAAAAAGTTCTTCTAAGGTGTGCTCTTTGATTTCTCCAAGGAAACAAGATGAATCTCATTATGTTCGGGCTTATGTAGGAACACAAGTGAATAAAGCCGGAGAAGC